>JASLRT010000001.1 GCA_030743815.1 Candidatus Neomarinimicrobiota bacterium
ATTGTCAATAGAGTCAAACGTGCGGATCTCACTCAAACCACGCTTCGACAATAAAAGCGTCATCGCCGCCGTCAACGTCGTCTTGCCGTGATCCACATGTCCAATCGTACCTACGTTTATGTGAGGCTTCGTTCGCTCAAACTTCTCCTTTGCCATGACCTGTTCTCCTTATTACTTAAGCTGGTTCAGCAACAGCTCCTGTTTTCTCAATGATCTTATCCTTGATTGACAATGGCACCGTCTTATATTCGCCAAATTCCATCGAAAAAACAGCTCTCCCCTGTGTTACGGATCTCAGTGAGGTGGCGTAACCAAACATTTCAGCAAGAGGTGTGTTCGCCCGTATCACAACCGCATCTTTGCGGTGGTCCGTACCCTGTATCTCACCGCGACGCGCAGTTAAATCCCCCATTACGTCTCCGAGGTACTGCTCGGGGAGGACTACCTCCACTTTCATTACCGGCTCCAATACAGCTGGTTTAGCCCTGTTACACGCTTCCCTCAAAGCCATCGATCCAGCTATCTTAAAAGCAAGTTCCGATGAATCGACAGCGTGGTATGATCCGTCGAGGAGTTCTACCCTGACATCCTCCAGCGGATAACCAGCCAGAACGCCGTTCTTCAGCGATTCCTGTATCCCCTGATTGACAGCCGGAATGTATTCTTTCGGAATAACACCCCCCACGATCTTGTTATCGAAATGGTAACCTTTCCCCGGTTCGTTAGGCTCAACTTTAATCTTGACATGCCCATACTGACCGCGACCGCCAGACTGACGAATAAATTTCCCCTCAGCATCGGCTTCAGCCGTAATTGTCTCTCGATAGGCTACCTGGGGTTTTCCCACATGCGCGACAACGCCAAACTCTCTCTTAAGTCTATCTACAAGGATTTCAAGATGCAGTTCACCCATACCCGAAATCACCGTCTGACCGGTGTCGGGATCAGTTGCAACTTGGAAAGTTGGGTCTTCATCAGATAGTTTCACAAGAGACTCAGAAAGATTCTCCTGTTCGGCCTTGCTTGTCGCTTCAATAGCGACTGAAATTACCGGTTTTTGAAAATCCATAGCCTCAAGTACAATGGGCGCAGACAGATCGCACAATGTATTACCCGTTTTCGTCTGCTTCAATCCCACAGCAGCTGCAATCTCTCCAGCCGTAACACTTTTGCGCTCTTCACGCTTGTTTGCGTGCATTAGTAACAATCGCCCAATCCTCTCTTTACGTCCCGTAGCCGTATTCAATACAGTAGATCCTGAAGTCAGGACGCCGGAATAGACCCTGAAGAATGTCAACCGACCGACATACGGATCTGTCATAATCTTGAAAGCAAGAGCACTAAACGGTTCCTCGGGTGATGGTGCACGGCTTAATAAAATATCGGAGTCTTCCGGAGCATGTCCGATAACTTCATCCTTATCCAGCGGAGACGGCATAAAATCAACTGCCGCATCCAGCAATCTCTGAATACCCTTGTTCTTGAATGCGGATCCGCAGAGGACGGGGATAAAAGCGTTATCAAGGCAACCCTTCCGCAGGGCACCTTTAATCTCATCTGTTGTAATCTCCTCTTCTGCAAGATATTTCTCCAGCAGCTGTTCATCATAGGCCGCGCACTCTTCAACCAAGTGATGACGGGCTTCTTCCGCCTCTGCCTTCATATCATCCGGAATATCAATAAAGTCGTAATGCGATCCAAAACTCAATTCATTGTAGACAATCGCCTTCATACGAATAAGGTCAATCAGACCTGCGAATAGTTCTCCCGCTCCGATAGGAATCGTGAGAGGTAGCGGATTTGCATTGAGACGTTTTTTAATCATATCGACAACGTGCAGAAAATCGGCACCCATCCTGTCCATCTTGTTGACAAATGCTATCCGCGGAACTTTATACTTGTCGGCTTGGCGCCAGACTGTCTCACTTTGAGGCTCCACTCCGCCGACGGCGCAAAAAATCACTACTGCACCATCCAGCACACGAAGTGATCTTTCAACTTCCGCTGTAAAATCGATGTGCCCTGGTGTATCGATAATGTTGATTCTGTGATCTTCCCAGAAAGTCGTGGTAGCGGCCGAAGTAATGGTAATACCTCTCTCCTTCTCTTGCTGCATCCAGTCCATGGTAGCCGCACCGTCGTGTACCTCACCCATTCGATGAACTCGCCCCGTATAGTAGAGAACGCGTTCAGTCGTTGTCGTCTTGCCGGCGTCAATATGTGCCAGAATACCGATGTTTCTAACTCTATCTAAGGGAATCTCTTTCATCTTTACCTATAGTGGGCAAATGCCTTGTTTGCTTCGGCCATTCTGTGCGTGTCTTCCTTTTTCTTGATGGAACCACCTTCATTATTGGCGGCGTCGATCAATTCTGCAGCCAGTTTTTCCGCCATACTGTGGCCGCGCCTCGATTTTGCATGAGTGAGAATCCATCTTGTCGCCAGAGCGTAACTCCTGTGCTCCAGCACATGAATCGGTACCTGATAGGTTGCACCACCAATCCTGCGAGACTTGACTTCAATGAGCGGCTTCACGTTATCCATCGCTTTATGGAACATCTCCACAGGGTCACCTTTAGTCTTGGTGTTTATGACATCCATGGCACCGTAAAAGATACTTTCGGCTATACCCTTTTTCCCGCGCAACATAAGATTGTTAATAAATTTTTGAACCATCAAGTCCCCGTACACTGGGTCAGGAAGAATCTGTCTTTTCTCAGGCCTGCGTCTTCTCATTTTCTACCTCGGTCTCTTAGCACCATACCTGGAGCGACTGGTCTTCCTGTCAGAAACGCCCGCCGTATCCATGGTTCCCCTGATAATGTGATAGCGTACGCCGGGAAGGTCCTTTACCCTACCTCCTTCTATAACGACGAGTGAATGTTCCTGCAGGTTATGACCTTCTCCCGGAATGTAGGCAATTACTTCGATGCCGTTGGTTAACCTCACCTTTGCCACCTTTCTCAGCGCAGAATTCGGCTTTTTGGGCGTAGTTGTATAGACCCGAGTACAGACACCGCGCTTCTGTGGATTTCCCTGTAAAGCAGGCGTACTCGTCTTTTTCAACGTCTTCTTTCTGCCCTTCCGAACTAATTGATTAATCGTTGGCATTCGATATCTCCGTCAGATAGACTAAGCTGTGACTTCCTCCACTACCTCTTCCGTCTCAGCCACTTCTTCCTCCTCGTCAATCTTCCTGACCAGCGGCTTTTGGGCATCAACAAAGCCGGTTCCTGCCGGAATCAGTCTTCCCATGATGACATTTTCTTTCAAACCCATGAGGTAATCAGTTTTACCCTCACTTGCCGCATCAGTCAATACGCGTGTTGTCTCCTGGAATGATGCTGCCGAAATGAAACTCTCCGTATTCAGCGAAGCTCTCGTAATCCCAAGGAGCAGCGGACGGAAGGTTGCAGGTTTAGTAGTTTTGCCTTTGACAGGTTTTTTCCCCTCTTCCTTTAGCTGTTTGTTGATCTCCCTCTGCTCATTTTTATCCAGAAGATCACCCTCCTCGTAATCAGAATCGCCAAGTTCCGAAACAACTATCATCTTTGAGATGCGCTCATTTTCCGTAAAGAGATCTGAACGGTTTACTCTGTCAAGTGCCAGAAATCTCGTGTCGCCGGGATTAAGTACTTCCAGTTTTTGCATCATCTGGCGCACAATCACCTCGATGTGTTTGTCGTTAATCCTCACACCCTGCAGACGATAAACCTCCTGAATCTCATTCACGAGATACTCCTGAACCTTCTCCGGCCCCAGAATATCGAGAATATCATTAGGCGAGATGGCACCTTCGCACAGACGGTCACCAGCGCTCACTCTATCTCCTTCATGAACTATAACATGTCTGCCATAAGGAATAGAGTACTTCCTCTTCTCTTCATGGGCACCTTCTACGATAATTTCACGAATACCTCGCTTGACTTCTCCAAATTTCGCGACGCCGTCAATCTCGGCCACAACTGCTGGCTCCTTCGGCTTGCGTGCCTCGAACAGTTCAGCGACCCTGGGCAGACCACCCGTAATATCACGTGTCTTTCCAATTTCCTTCGCGATCTTAACCAGCACCTTACCGGCTTTTACCTTCTGACCGTCCTTCACCATGAGAACAGCTTTTACAGGAAGGATTGTACCGCCGGCAAGGGTATTGCCTTTGGCATCAACTATATCAAGATGAGGAGCCAGACGACGGTTTTTTGATTCAATGGTTACTAGCTGTTTCTTACCGCCTTCCACGGCCTCTTCCTGGAAAGTCTCTCCTTCTATCATATCCATGAAATGGACCTGACCGCTTTGACGCGCAAGGATAACGTCCGTATATGGATCCCAGGTGAAAAGCACCTGTCCGGACTTTATTTTCTGCCCGTCTTTCACGCGAAGATCAGCACCGTAGGGAACGTTGTAAACTGACACCGCACGATTATTGGCATCAATAATCTCCAGACTGGAGTTTCTGACCAGAACCTTTTTCAGGAGTTTACCTTCGGAAACCACCTCTCCTTCACTCTCAACTTCGGCAAACACGATGTTTTCGGAGTATTTCACCCGGCCAGCCCGGCGAGACTTCATTTCTGACTGCTCGATAATCCTGGCTGCAGTACCACCGATATGGAAGGTACGCAGCGTAAGCTGTGTTCCCGGTTCACCTATGCTCTGAGCCGCAACAATACCAACCGATGCGCCAAAGCCTACCAGTTTGTTGTTGCTTAGATCTGTGCCATAGCAAAGGGCGCACACACCGCGTTTTGATTCACACGTCAGGACGGATCTGATGCGGACCGTGTCTACTTCATATTTATTCAACATATCGGCAACTTCGTTATCAACCAGAGTACCCGCCTTGAGAATTATCTCACCATCAGCATAGATATCTTCCTGAACCACGCGACCACGGATTCTCTCTTGGAGGGGCTCGATGATTTCCTCTCCCTCTTTCAGGTCACCCGTCCGAACACCATTTATGGTACCACAGTCTTGCTGGTTGACAACAACATCCTGTGCCACATCTACCAGTCGGCGCGTAAGGTAACCGGCATCAGCTGTTTTCAAGGCTGTGTCAGCAAGACCCTTACGAGCGCCGTGAGTGGAAATAAAGTATTCCAGCACGGTGAGACCTTCCCTGAAATTAGATGTAATGGGATTCTCGATAATTTCTCCCTTACCGCCCGTCATACTTTTCTTTGGTTTTGCCATCAATCCCCGCATACCGGCCAACTGTTTTATCTGATCCTGACTTCCTCTTGCACCAGAATCTGCCATCATAAAGACCGGATTAAAACCAGCTTCGTCTTTTTCCAAATGGTTCATCATCGATTCGGACACTCGATTCGTGGCGTGAGTCCAGACGTCGATTACCTTGTTATAACGTTCACCTTCAGTCAGAATATGAAGATCAGACTTTCTGTGAATGGCCGAAATTTCTTTTTCTGCACCTGTAATGATTTTTCCCTTTTCTGCCGGGATCAAGACATCTTCCACAGATATTGAGGCGCCGCTGCTGGTAGCATAGCTGAATCCCATATCTTTGAGATCATCGAGGAACTTCACCGTCCGGTGATTGCCGGCTTTCATATAAGATTTGTAAACTATTTTCTCGAGATTCTTCTTACTGATGAGTTCGTCTATATAGCCCACCTCCTCAGGCACAACCGCATTGAATATGGCCCGACCAACTGTTGTTTTCTTTTGCCACTTACCCCGTGCCCGCAGATCAATGATGGCGTGAAGACCGACAGAACCTCCTTCATAGGCAAGGACTACTTCATCGATACTCGAAAAACTTCTCCCTTCGCCGAGGTCACCTTTCTTTTGTTTCGTCAGATAGTAGCATCCCAAAACCATATCCTGAGACGGGATTGCCAGTGGATAGCCGTGAGCCGGATGGAGAATGTTATGACTGGAGAGCATGAGAACCCTGGCTTCCATCTGAGCTTCCGCCGACAGAGGGATGTGAACAGCCATCTGGTCACCGTCAAAGTCAGCGTTGAAAGCAGCGCAGACCAGCGGATGAATCTGAATCGCTTTTCCATCAACTAGAACCGGCTGGAAAGCCTGTATACCCAGCCTATGAAGCGTCGGGGCACGGTTAAGTAGAACCGGATGATCTTTCACAACATAATCCAGAATAGTATAGACTTCGGGTCTCTTTTCATCTACCATTAGTTTCGCACTCTTCGGGGTACCGGTATAACCACGAGCGATCAACTCATGGATCAGGTGAGGCTTGAAGAGTTCGAGAGCCATATCCTTTGGCAATCCACACTCACTTAGTTCAAGCTCAGGCCCGACAACGATAACAGAACGACCCGAGTAGTCGACGCGCTTGCCAAGAAGGTTTTGACGGAAACGACCCTGTTTCCCACGGAGCATATCGCTCAGACTTTTCAAAGGTCGCCTTGTACCACTGCTGACAGCGGTACCGCGGCGGGTATTATCAAACAGTGTATCTACCGCTTCCTGAAGCATCCGCTTCTCATTTCTGAGAATAACATCGGGCGCTTTAATATCGATGAGTTGCTTGAGACGGTTATTACGGATGATTACACGACGGTACAGATCATTCAGATCACTGGCAGCAAAACGGCCGCCTTCAAGCGGGACGAGCGGTCGCAATTCTGGCGGAATTACCGGAAGCACTGTGATAACCGTCCATTCAGGACGATTAAGGCGCCTTTTGCCCGGCAAAGGATAGAAAGCCTTCACAACCTTCAAACGCTTTAAGGCGTCGGATCGCTTCTGCTTGGAACGCAACGTCTTAATGTTGTGCTCAAGTTCCCTGATAGTTTCTGTAATATCGAGAGTCTTTAACGCATCACGAACGGCCGCTCCGCCCATACCAGCGTAGAAATAGTTCTCTTC
Organism: Candidatus Neomarinimicrobiota bacterium; assembly: GCA_030743815.1. Taxonomy (NCBI): domain Bacteria; kingdom Pseudomonadati; phylum Fidelibacterota; species Fidelibacterota bacterium. The sequence goes on from JASLRT010000001.1 coordinate 6,862, forward strand.
ATCCTGGTCTTCTTCTGAAACAGAGTGTTTGCCATATTTAGCCTCAAGCTCCTGATATTCAGCTTCTTCGATAAGATCCATGGGTGCCTTATCCGAAGCGCCCGGTCTGATAACCAAGTATGCTTCATAATAGATGATTTTTTCAAGATCACGCGTCGGGATACCGAGAAGGTGACTCAACTTACCGGGGACAGACCTGAGGTACCAGATATGGACAACTGGAACAGCGAGGGTGATATGACCCATTCTCTCGCGGCGGACGCGCTTCCGCGTCACCTCAACTCCGCATCGATCACAGATGATCCCGCGATAGCGAATGCCTTTGTACTTGCCGCAGTGGCATTCGTAATCTTTAACAGGACCAAAGATTTTTTCACAGAACAGGCCGTCCTTTTCCGGCTTGTACGAGCGGTAGTTGATTGTCTCGGGTTTCAGGACTTCACCCAAAGAGCGTCTCAAAATATCTTCCGGAGAAGAAAGTCCGATTGAAACGGCAGAAAAGTCTGTTGAACTCTCGCGGTGCGGCGGTTTTATGTATACCACTTAGACTCCCTCCCTACTAATTGTGTAATTGGACATCAACGCCCAGTCCTTGTAGTTCCTTGACGAGTACATTGAACGATTCAGGAATGCTAAATGAAGGAATATTATCACCCCTTACAATGGAGTTGTATACTCTTGATCTGCCTTCAACGTCGTCAGATTTACCCGTAAGCATCTCCTGAAGTGCGTAACTGGCACCATAGGCCTCCAGCGCCCAGACTTCCATCTCTCCCAATCTCTGACCGCCAAACTGAGCTTTACCTCCCAATGGCTGCTGTGTAATCAAAGAGTAGGGGCCGGTTGAACGGGCATGCATCTTGTCATCAATCATGTGATTCAGTTTCATCATATATATGTAACCGATGGTAACCGGGTAATCAAAGTATTCACCAGTTCTACCATCTTTTAGTTCTATCTTACCTGTCTCGGGAAGATTAGCTTTCCTTAACTCCTCTTTAACCTGTTCGGGCGTAGCGCTGTCAAATGGTGGCGTCTCATAGTGAACACCCAGAATCTGACCAGCCCAACCCAGCATTGTTTCATAAAGCTGCCCGAGGTTCATCCGAGAAGGTACTCCTAGAGGATTCAGAACCAGATCAACGGGAGTACCGTCATCAAGAAAAGGCATATCCTCTTCAGGAACAACCACGGCGACAACACCTTTGTTACCGTGTCTTCCCGCCATCTTGTCACCAACCTGAACCTTTCTCCTATTAGCGATGTAAACCTTTGTCAGTTTTGAAACGCCGGGCTGAAGTTCATCGCCAACCTGCAGTCTGTAGATTTCACGATCGAGTTTTTCCTCAGTCCGTCTCCACTCACTGTTGAACGAATTCCATACTTGCTGTATCTGAATCCAGACATTTCTGTCATTAACCCATTGATTATCACGGGAAATTCTCTCCAGATCGAGATTTGCCAGCCGCTTGGACGTCAGCTTAGTCGATGCCTTGATAATTGTCTTTCCTGTAGCAACGTCCCTCAATCCACCGCAGATCTGATCTGTCAGGAGCTGGATCAGGTGTTCATCACGTGTTTTTTTAAGACGTCTCTTTGCTCGGCGTGTCTCTTCTTGAAGTTTCCCGATAATTTTCTTTTCCTGGGCACGTGTCGCTTTGCTCTTTCTTTCGAATAATTGTGTCCTTACCACGACGCCGTTGATTCCGGGTTCTGCCCTCTTGGAGGCATCTTTCACATCTCCAGCCTTTTCGCCAAAAATAGCACGCAGGAGTTTCTCTTCTGGTGTCGGGTCAGTTTCCCCTTTAGGTGTTATTTTACCGATGAGGATATCGCCAGCCTGAACCCGGGCACCTTCTCTAATGATGCCATCTTCATCCAGATCTTTAGTCGCCTCATCGCCTACATTTGGGATCTCTCTGGTCAGTTCTTCCTCACCCCGCTTTGTGTCACGGACCTCCAGATCAACCTCAGAAATGTGAATGGAAGTAAAAACGTCATCCTTGATCAGTCTTTCGCTGATGACAATAGCATCTTCAAAATTATATCCACGCCACGGCATGAAAGCTACAAGGATATTTTTTCCCAAAGCTAATTCACCGTTCTTGTTCGAAGGACCATCTGCAATCAGGTCACCCCGATAGACTTTTTCTTTCTCACGCACCACAGGCCTCTGATTCATACAGGTATCCTGATTAGTCCGGGAATACTTCATCAGAGGAATGCGAACGCGGTTCTCATCGGCCGAGATTGCAAGATCTTCCGGAACATGCCTGGTTTTAATGACAATTGACTTCGCATCCACTTGCTCTACTACACCTGTCACCGGAGAATAGAGACATGACATAGAGTCCTCAGCCACTGTTTTTTCCATACCGGTACCGACAATAGGAGCGTCAGGATTAATAAGCGGAACGGATTGACGCTGCATATTCGAACCCATGAGAGCACGGTTAGCATCATCGTGCTCCAGAAATGGAATAAGCGCGGCAGCTACGCTCAAGATCTGGTAAGGTGCCACATCTGTAAACTGTACTTCATCAGCCTTCACGACAGGGAAGTCACCGCGTATCCGCACGCGAACTTTTTCATCTTCGATTTTACCTTCCTGGCCTATATCCGGCATAGCTTGAGCAATTCTGGACCGATCCTCATCTTCAGCAGAAAGGTATTTTGTTTTGCTAGTTACAAAAGGATCACCGTTTTTAGTCGTCACGACGCGATACGGCGCTTCGATAAACCCTAGATCGTTCACCTGAGCATATGTCGACAGTGAAGATATCAAGCCGATGTTCGGTCCCTCGGGCGTCTCAATAGGACAGAGCCTGCCGTAGTGAGTGTAGTGGACATCACGAACTTCGAAACCAGCACGTTCTCTGGTCATGCCACCAGGACCTAAGGCAGAAACGCGCCGCTTATGGGTGATCTCAGCCAGAGGATTCGTCTGATCCATAAACTGACTCAGTTGACTGGTGCCAAAGAATGAATTGATAACAGTAGTCACAACACGTGAGTTGATGAGATCCTGAGGTGTGAGACTTTCAGCCTCCCTGAGATTCATTCTTTCGCGGATTGTTCTTGCCATGCGATTCAGAGCTACAGAGAATTGATTGGTCAACTGTTCTCCAACGGTTTTCATGCGGCGATTGCCCAAATGATCTATATCATCTGATCCCCTCAAACCTTTTCGCATCTCCATGAGATACTCAATAACGCAAATGAGATCTTCCGTTGTCAGAACCGTGTGATCAAGAGATACATCCAGATCAAACTGCTTGTTCAGACGATATCTTCCAACTTTGCCTAAATCGTACCGCTTAGGACTGAAGAAAATCCTTTCCACAAATTTCTGGGCCGTTTCAAGGTTCGGAGGTTCACCTGAACGAAGATGTTTATACATCAGGCGTAGCGATTCTTCCGTATTTTCAGTTGGATCCTTGATCATTGTATTGGTGAGAAGCTCGACGGCCAAATCGTCCTCCGGATTGACACACTTTAATTCCTTAACTTTATTCGCCTTTAATTCAAGAATAAGGTCTTCAGTCAGTTCAACACCGCTTTCTGCAATAATTTCACCTGTCTCAAAATTGACAATATCTTCAACCAGATAATTTCCTTCAATTTTCTTGATGGAACGTGCATCAAGCTTCGACGAAATAAGGAGATTGAAAGCTCTGAAAATATCTTTATTTTCAGAAAAACCGAGAGATCTGAGGAGTGTTGTAACGGGAAACTTCCTCCGTCTATCAATAATAACAAATATACAGTCCCTGATATCAGTGGTAAAATCTATCCAGGATCCTCTAAACGGTATCACTCTAGCCTGGAACAATTTTGTTCCGTTAGGATGCGTAAAATCGTCAAAGAAAACGCCGGGTGATCTCTGGAGCTGACTGACAACAATGCGTTCTGCGCCGTTGATGATAAACGTCCCGCGGTCTGTCATGAAAGGGACGTTGCCGAAATAGACATCCTGTTCGATGCTATGGGCGTATTTCGAACGATCAAATTCATCAGTAATGTGAAGAATAAGACGAACCTTCAGCGGAACGGCGTAAGTAACTCCCCTTTCAAGACATTCATGAGGTTTGTACTTCGGGAGACCAAAGTAGTAACTCTTGTATTCGAGGATATAATTCCGATGTGTATCTTCAATTGGGAACACGTTCCTGAGAACTTCTTCCAGACCGAACGGCTCACGCTGATCCTCAGGGACATCCAATTGCATGAAATGTCTAAAGGAATCGATCTGAACACCAAGCAAGTTCGGCATTGAAAAAACGCTTGGAGAACGTGAAAAGGAGTGTCTCTTTACCGTATGGTTTGTTCTACTCGGCAAAATTATATCCTCCACAAGGGTTGTTTATCTATCGGGACAACTATGCGGTACAATCGAATCATTCAGCTTACTTCAGTACGATCGTTCCACCAGCTTCTTCGAGCTGCTTCTTTATCTCTTCAGCCTCAGCCTTGGCGACTCCCTCCCGGACAGTCTTCGGTGCACTGTCTACAAGGTCTTTCGCCTCTTTCAGTCCAAGGTCGGTGAGGGATCTCACTACCTTAATCACTTGAATCTTTTTATCACCGGCAGCTTCAAGAACAACATCAAAAGAGTCTTTCTCTTCTGTCGTTGCTTCACCATCGCCGGCCGGGGATGCCGCCGCAACAGCAACTGGAGCAGCTGCAGTTACACCAAACTTCTCCTCGATTTCGGTGATCAGTTCGGAGATCTCAAGCATGTTCGCGTTTTCAAGATAGCCCATCACATCAGCGCGTGATACTTTAGCCATTATTCATTACCTCCTGACTTCCTACGATTCCTTAGTTTCTTTCAAACTGTTCAAGACATTAACAATATTTATCATCGGGCTTTTCAGCATAGATGACATCTTAGACATAGGCGATGAAAGTCCGCCTACAAGTTTTGTTAAAAGTGTTTCCTTCGATGGTAAAGTTGCTATCTTTGTGAAAACAGATTTGTCCATCACTTCACCTTCAAATATAAATGCTTTCAGTTGGGGCAAATCGTGTGTTTGGGTGAATTCGTGCAACACTTTTGCCGGTGCAGTAGCATCGTCATAACTGAAAGCAATAGCGGTGGACCCTTCAAACACATCATTCAATCCATCGATGCCGGCATTTTGAGTTGCAAGTTTTACCAACGTATTCTTCACAACGCGGTATTCCACGCCGCCATCCAGCAACTTTTTGCGCAAATCCGTGATATCGGCGACATCAAGACCGAGGTAATCGGTAAAATATATTCCTGTAGCCTTCTCCAGTTTCTGGGAGATAAATTCAACAGAATCGATGTTCTTTTGACTGGGCATCTTTCCTATACTATTGCCGCTTTATCTACTCTAATTCCTGGCCCCATACAGGAGGAAACTGTGATTTTCCGGAGATAAGTTCCTTTAACGGAAGCGGGTTTAGAATTAATCAGCGTGGTCATTACAACGCGGAGATTCTCACTCAGCTTCTGGGGTTCAAAAGAACTTTTGCCAATGGGTACATGTATTATGCCGTACTTGTCAACTCTCAGTTCGATCCTTCCCGCCTTAATTTCCTTTATAGCTTTGGTCACATCATTAGTGACCGTGCCGCTCTTAGGATTTGGCATTAGCCCTTTGGGTCCCAAAATCTTACCAAGTTTCCCTAACTTAGGCATCATGTCCGGAGTGGCAACGATGACATCAATTTCATCCCAACCGCTCTCCAGCTTTTTGATAAGATCATCGTCTCCCACATAATCTGCGCCCGCTTCCTGCGCTTCCTTAGCCTGTGCCCCGCTTGTTAAAACAAGGACTTTTACCTCTTGGCCGGTCCCGTTAGGAAGCGAAGTGGTAATACGAATATTCTGGTCAGCGTGACGCGGATCGACATCAAGGTTTACGGCAACTTCCACTGTTTCATCAAACTTTGCTGTGGCGGCTTCCTGGACGAGAGAAATGGCGTCGGCAATGGAGTACTCTTTCATCCGATCGATTGTTTTTAGCACCTTGTTATATCTCTTACCGTGCTTCATTAAAACCTCATCTCTACTGGACTTCAATTCCCATACTTCTGGCCGTACCACGGATCATTTCTACGGCAGCTTCAACTGTATTTGCATTCAGATCAGCCATTTTCGTCTCAGCGATTTTTCTCAAATCATTTTCTGTTACCTTCCCGACCTTCTCCCGATTGGGCTCGCCGGAACCGCTCTGAATTCCTGCCGCCTGCTTCAGCAGGACAGGCGCCGGAGGAGTCTTGGTGATAAAGGTAAAAGACCGGTCCTCATAGACAGTAATTACCACGGGCACGACAGTCCCCATTTTGTCTTTTGTCTGTTCGTTGAAAGTCTTACAGAAATCCATGATATTTACGCCGTGCTGCCCCAGTGCCGGACCGACTGGCGGTGCGGGATTTGCCTGTCCACCGGCAATCTGCAATTTGATCAGGGTCAGAACTTTCTTCGCCATCTGTATTACTTCACGTGCTCAACTTGAAGAAAATCCAGTTCTACAGGAGTGGCCCGACCGAAGATTGAAACCAGAACTTTCATTTTCTGCTTCTCATTATCAACTTCCTGAACGTCGCCGATAAAATCAACAAACGGCCCATCAATAACTCTCACTTTATCCGTCGACTTGTATTTAGTCACCATCACTTCGACTCCATCACGCGTTTCCACTTCGCCGAGAATTCTACTCACCTCGTCCTGTTTTAGCGATTCCGGCTCCCCTTTAGGCCCGACGAAACTGATGACCCCGGGGGTATTCTCTATGAAATGACGGCTTTCTACATTTATCTCCATCTTCACCAGGATATATCCCGGATAAAAAACTTTATTCCTTACAACTTTCTTGCCACTCCTCATCTCAACGACATTCTCTGACGGAACCAAGACTTCCTCTATCTGGTATTCACCATTATTTTTGCCTACTTCATTTAGCAGTGCATCACGGATCTTCTTCTCCTTACCCGAAAGTACTCTAACCGAAAACCAATCCATTGCTAGAGTACTACATTGATGATTCGCGACAGAATAAGATCAACCACGAAAAGGAATACTCCCAGAATCAGCGAGAGACCGAGAACAACCATGGTAGAACCACGCAACTCTTCCCACGAAGGCCAGGATACTTTCTTCATCTCGAACCTGACACCGTTGATGAATTCTTGAACTTTCTTTATCACCGTTTTTCACCTCGGGTGAGCCAGGCATCGAACCCACCTTGCCAACTGGAGGCTCGCATGCCCGCCGCTTTCTCTCAAATTTGCCTGACATCTCATCTCTCTGCTGGGGTGGCAGGATTTGACGACCCACCAATGCAGGTGAGGCAGGACTTGAACCCGCAACCGCCGGTTTTGGAGACCGGTGCTCTACCAGTTGAGCTACTCACCTATCTCAGCTCTATATGAATACCGCCGCCGGAAACCCAACAGCGATTCACTTCGTCTCCTTGTGCAGGGTATGCATCCGGCACAAGGGACAGTACTTCTTGTGGACGACTCTGTCCGGATGAACCCGGCGGTTCTTCGAAGTCGTATAGTTCCGTCGATGACAGTCCGGACATTCCAAGACAACCAGATCCCTTTTACTATTCCCTGCCACAGGCTACTCAACAATTTCAGTCACCACGCCAGCGCCTACCGTGCGACCACCCTCACGAATGGCAAACCGCAACTCCTTCGCCATCGCTATTGGCGCTATCAATGACACATCTATCGTTACATTATCTCCCGGCATTACCATCTC
>JASLRT010000002.1 GCA_030743815.1 Candidatus Neomarinimicrobiota bacterium
CTTATCTCTCACGGGATCGTCTTTTGCTTCAGCAGTCAGGGAAAGAAAATCCACCATTAACGGCAGGTAGTCCGGTAATTCTTTACCATTGGGCGTCTGACCGAAATGACTGTAAATTCCTGCCAACTCGATCATGTACCCATTTCTGTCAGACACTGCAGAATTGGCGCACGTTTTTGGCTCGTCATAAGTGTGACTGCCAAGATAAAGCGGGCATTGAGGATCCAATTCAAATAAATCAATATAATCTTCTTCGGAAATAGCATGTTGCCCAAGGAAACTGGAAAGCAGTGCCGCGCTCTCTTGGTCGATGCTCTCCAAGTCTTTTACTACTTCTTCGGCGCTTTTTTGAATTCCACCGCTGTTATCAACTGAGTCGAGCGGATTGCACCATAACTCGGCAACGAGCGCATAAACATCTTTCAATATTTGCTCTTTGTTCATACTACTCGTAACTTTTTGATTCTGTGTGGTGTGACTTAACGTAACTTTTCCTTCGTTTCATCGGCGACCAAGGACTCATCTGATCGAAGCCGGCGAGGCCACGCTCGGTGTACGGACTAATATCCGTCTCTTCACGCTTAGCGTTAGGAACCACAAAGCGTTCGTTGTAGAAGGCGAGGGAAAATGCCCGGACTATATCTTTAGCATCTTGTTCGCTCAATCCGACCCGCTTGAGCACTTCCAGATCGGGCTGATTGTCCACCCTGACACTCCTTGAGTAGTGCCGCACCGCAAGTTGCCGTAGCAGGGTTTTCTTCACCACTTCTTCATTGCCAGCTCCAAACATACTGGCAAGGTACTTGAGTGGAACACGGAATTTTCCCAACTCATCAAGACTCAAAAGCGGACCGTCTGACGGTTCATCCATACCGAAGATATCGTCACCCGTTGGCGTATTCTTCCCCGCACTGGTGGTGATGGGGGCCAGGGGCGGAATGTAAAACAGGCTCGGCAGGGTCCTGAATTCGGGATGAAGCGGCAGCGCCAACTCCCATTTCTTGACGATCTGATAAATGGGCGAGCGTTGTGCTGCGTCAATCCAATCGTCGCTGATACCGCTCTCCTTGGCCCCTTTTATCACCGCTGGATCAAACGGATCCAGAATGATGTCTCTTTGCGCCTCCACAAGATCGTGGTCATTCGCCAAGGCAGCCTCCTCTACCCGGTCCATGTCATAGAAAATAAGCCCAAACGAACGGATTTTCCCTACACAGGAGTGGAAGCAAACTGGGGGCAGGCCCGATTCGATCCTCGGGTAGCAGAGAATGCATTTTTCCATCTTGCCGCTGGCCCAGTTGTAATAGGGCTTTTTATACGGACAGGCAGAAACGCAATAGCGCCAGCTGCGACACCTGTTTTGATCAATAAGAACCACGCCATCTTCCTCCCGCTTATAAGCGGCACCAGACGGGCAGGCACCCGCGCAACCGGGATTGAGGCAGTGATTGCATATGCGGGGGAGATAGAAATAAAAGACATCTCTGAACTTCAGGGTGGCTTCTTTTTCCTCTTGACTCATGTTTTCGAAATTCACATCGTACTTACCGGTAATGTGGGCACCACCGGCGTTATCTTCCCAATTCACACCCCAGTTAATGGGGACGTCCTCTTCTTCGGTGACCATAGACTTCGGGCGCGCGGTTGGCGGCTGGTCGGTCGGCTTGCTGTCATGCAGGTCGTCGTAGGTGAAGGTATAGACATCACCGTCGCCGTAGTAATCTTTCATCTCCGGCGTGTGCGGATTAAAAAAGAGATTGGAGAGCATGTAGGCCCTGCTGCCATAACGAAGTTTCAGCTTATCGCCATTCTTCTCCCATCCTCCTTTCCACACATCCTGGTTTTCCCACTGCTTCGGGTAACCGATGCCCGGTTTGGTTTCGACATTGTTCCACCACATGTATTCGGCACCCTCACGG
>JASLRT010000003.1 GCA_030743815.1 Candidatus Neomarinimicrobiota bacterium
TTAAGCCACATCCCATAAAGCCCCGTCGGCTGGAATATAATAAAGAGAAACATAATAAGCCCAAAGATTAGCGCTTGAATATCTCCCGCCTCAATGGGGACTACTGTCAACAGCCAATCCTTAAATATGGGGATAAACAGGTACTCCAGAAGGACGATTGTCAATGTCCCAAGCACCACACCGTAGATGGATCCTATACCCCCTACCAAGGCATAGATGATGAATTTGATGGACAGCAACAGATCGAAATGGTCCGTAGTGATCAGCTTCGAGGTGTGGGCAAAGAGTACGCCGGCAAATCCGGCAAAAACGGCAGAAATGAAGAATGAGACAAGTTTGTAGCGGGAAAGGCTTACTCCAGCTGCCTGAGCCGCCTGCTCTGAGTCCCGGATAGCCATGAACGCCCGTCCCAGTTTCGATTTCACTATCCGCCGGGCAAACACAACGGAGATTATTACAAAAAGATAGATGAGAAAGTAGTTATGCCAATCGTTCCTGAAGACGAAACCGAACAGCTGCGGCGCAGATACTTCAAGACCGGACGCTCCTTCCGTCCACTTGCGCAGTGCAATGATCAGCCTCCGCACAATAAACCCGAATCCCATGGTGGTCAGAGCCAAATACATACCGCTTATGCGCAAGGCCGGAAAACCGATGACGATCCCGAACAGCCCGGTAATCAATGGCGTAATGAGCATGGAAAGGCCGAAAGGTACGCCTACCTGATCAACCAAGATAGCCGAGGTATAGGCACCAATGGCGAGAAACGCAGCATGCCCAAGGGAGATCAGCCCGGTGAATCCGCTGAGAAGATCCAGCCCGACAGTGAGGATGATATAGATGCCGGCAATGTTGAGAATAAAAAGGTAGTACCGATAGCTGAAAGTCATTCCTCTCACAACAAACGGCAGGACAAAGATGAAGAGGACCAGAAAAGGGATCCACTTCAGGTTTTCGTCTTCGTATCTACCCTTCACGATCGTTAGACGTTAGGCGCAATTGCGGCAGACTGTTCAGTTCTGATCTTTTCACATCATTCCCAAATAGCTTGATCACCGCGTTTCCGAGTCACGTAGCCTCCTAATCACTCAGTTACCTAATCTCCTCATTACAGAATCCCCTGGTCACCTGATCACACCTTTCTTATTTCCTCTTGCCCAAGAATCCCCGCCGGCCTGATCATAAGTACAACGATCAAGACGATCCAGACGGTGACGTCGTTTATCTCTTTGATCCAGGCAAAGTTGTAAGAAAGGGTTCCGAGACTGAGCGTTTCGATGACACCCAGTATAACACCGCCGATGATAGCCCCAGGGATGGAGCCAAATCCTCCCAGAACAGCTGCGGGAAAGGCTTTCAAACCGAGATAGCCCATGTTTGTATCAAGGAGTGTCCGGGGCGCCAAGAGGATGCCGCCAACAGTGGCCACCAGTGCAGAGAAGATCCAAACATTACGATAAACCTTCTTGATTGGAATCCCCATGAGTTGAGCCGCCATGGGATCTTCCGCTGTGGCCTGCATAGCTACCCCCCACTTCGTCCTCTTGAAAAAGAGATAGAAGAGGCTCACAAGCATAACAGCACTCACAATAATGAAGATGTCCAGAACGGAAATAGTCACTCCGCCCAGGGCGATAACACGATTACCAAAGGGTGATTCGGGAATGTGAGTGATGGGTCCGACGATCATGGCCGTCCCGGCCCGCAGGATGATAGAAGCGCTGATAGTAGCCATAATAATAGAAAAGACCGATTCATTTTTCAGGGGGCGATTGATCACCAGATCAAGGAAAGCGCCAAACAGAACGGAGAACAGCATTGCCCCGGCGAATGCCAGCAAGAAGCGGAGACCTATTCCAAGTCCAGTTGACGCGGCAAGCTGCGACACCAGATAGAAGTTCACATAGGCGCCCACCATCATCAGCTCGCCTTGAGCAAAGTTGACGACTTCTGTCGCCTTGAAGATGAGGGTGAATCCGAGGGCAATGAGGGCGTAAATGCACCCCAGCGCAACTCCGCTGACGATTTCCTGAGTGAGTCCCGTGAATGATTCAATCATGCTCTCAAAAACGGATTAGACTAGAACCGACTCCTGTACGGCCCAGTACCATGAAAGATTAATTCGCTGTGTCGCCTTCAGACGCTTTCTTCAGAACGGTCAGCAAATACGGTGTCTCTCCCTGAACCTTCATGTTCTCCACACCTGCAATATCGTCCCAATGCTCAGCGAACTTCTCAACACTTGCCGGCTCTTCCCCGAGGAAGATGCCAGGATTATAGGCCACCTGAACCCGGCCGAAAAATCCATAACTCGCATGGATGATTGAATTCGTCTGGGAGCATGATTCCGATACCAGATAGATCGCCGCCGCGGTAATGTGTTCTGGATCGCGAGATACTTCGGGAAGATCTGTTCTGTCCAAATCTTCCGTCATTCGAGTCATGGCCCCGGGAGAGATTGCATTAACTTTAATCCCGTACTTGGCCCCCTCTATAGCTAACACATGCATGAGCCCTATTTGTCCCATCTTTGCAGCGGCATAGTTCGCCTGCCCGAAATTACCAAACAGACCACTGGTGGAGGTCGTCAGCAAAATACGGCCGTATTTGCTCTCCTTCATGACTCTGAAGGCCGGCCTGGTTACGTAGTACGCTCCGTTGAGATGAACTTCAATGACGGACCGCCATTCATTTTCTTCCATCTTGGCAAAACTTCGGTCCCTCAGGATTCCAGCATTGTGAATAAGGATATCTATCTTTCCATACTCGTTGAGAGCAGCCTGGATAATTCCTTCGCCGCCTTCCTTGGTGTGGACGCCGTCGTAGTTTGCCGTCGCTTCACCACCTTCTTCCCTTATTCTATCCACAACTTCATCTGCCATGGTTCTCCCGCCGCCGGTGCCATCCCTGGCACTACCGAGATCATTCACTACCACTCTGCATCCGCGCCGGGCCAGCTCCAAGGCATAGGTTTCACCCAATCCTCCACCGGCACCGGTGACAACAGCTACTCGATCTTCAAACATGATTCTACTCATCTAGATCAGCGCCATTCGGCAATTCCGTCACTGATTATTGTATCACCATTAAGTTTGTCTACGGTGAATGATTCACTGTCACCGTCATATTCCGCATGGATCGCCAGTTCATCTCCCGGATAGACGGGAGAGGCAAATCTTACGTTGATAGACTTCAGCTTTGCCGGATCATCGTCACCGATAAGCTGATTGGCGGTGATACCCATGGTACACATTCCCTGAAGAATGTTGCCTCCCAGTCCCTGCCGCTCGCCGAACTCTCTGTCGATATGAATCAGGTTGAAATCACCGCTGGCTCCGGCATAGTAGAGAGGAAGATACTTGTCAATCTTAACGGTGAACGATCGCGTCTTACTCACTGAACTGTTTCCCCCGCTCGATGAGCGTACACGTCCCCTCACACACCATTTGTTCATCCTGATTGAGTGAGGTCGTCTTGATGATCAAAAACTCGTTGGTAACACCTGCGCGGTTTGTTTTCTGAAAGATATTCTCAATCTTGACCCCCGTGGTGACGAGATCCCCAGCTCTCACAACTTCCCCAAATACGAACTTCTGTTCGCCATGGACAATACGGGGTACTTCCATACCAAGGTCCCGGTCTTCAAAGATAACCTTCATGACCGCCGCACTGTAAACTGCGGCAAAAGTGGGCGGGGCTACAACTGTGCCATGTTTTGATTTTCCCGCGAATTCAGGATCGAAGTAGAAAGGGTTTGCAGAAAGAGTGGCCTTGGCATACTCCTTAATCTTTTCCCGGGACACCTCATATTCAACGGTGGAGTACTCCTTTCCGATCAATTCTCTGTTCATACGAGACTCCTCACTGGTCGATTCAAAACAGAAGTTGGACGGAATTTACTGCATGAAACGTTCAATTTAGGGACTTTTCTCTGTCATACGACTCAATCCCAAGTCTGTCCAAAATGATGCCTTGTTATATCGGGATATATCTCGCCTCAGTATTGATGTCAAGTGCCTCCCCATTAATGAAGAGTAAGTCTAATCTGTCCGCCGGCTCCTTCTTCGATAGACATACAGAACGATCAGTCCGGCCAAATTGGGAAGCCATATCTCGGGCTGGCCCCAGTTTATTCCGTCTACAGCAAAATCTGACAGCGGCCAGAACAGCTTGACAGGGAAATAGGCCTGTGTGTGAAACGGAAAGTCGAGCAAAATGTGGAAGGGCCACCCCAGCATGGCAAAGGCGAGATCCTTGCGCCTCGTTGCCACAATGCCGATGACCAGAAAAGCGCTGATAAAGCTGTGTGAAATATCATAATTGACAAAGAGCCATGCCGGAATGATGTTCAGCGGCGGCGCTCCGGACTGCACCGTCCCAGATAAAAGACGAAGCAACATGAACAACCCAAAGGAAGAAAGATCAGGCATGGCGCCGAAGAAGAGTGCCAGCCACCGATGTCCACGATAGCCAAACAGTCCACGGCCCCACAGTGCATGACTGAAGATATCCAACTAAGTCTGAAGCTCCGGGATATCCTCATAAAGCTTCAGCGCCTCGGGGTTCGCCAGAGCATCCCGATTCAGCGCCTCATCGCCGTGGATTATCTTCTTCACGGCGATCTCCACCTTCTTGCCGTTGATAGTGTACGGAATGTCGGCAATGGGCAGCACCTTCGCCGGTACGTGGCGCGGGGAGCATTGGGTGCGGATGTTCTGTTTAATCTGTTGAATCAACTCGCCTGAAAGCACCGCGCCATCGTTCATCTTCACGAAGAGGATCACCCGTTCGTCGCCCTGCCACTGCTGACCGATGGCAAGGCTGTCCTCCACTTCCGACATAGCTTCCACCACACGATAGATTTCCGCTGTGCCGATGCGGACACCGGCAGGATTGAGCGTGGCGTCGCTGCGGCCGAAGATATGGACGCCGCCGTGCTCGTTAACGGTAATGTAGTCGCCGTGGCTCCAGACGTTAGGGAAGTCGCTGAAGTAGGCCGCGTGGTACTTTTCGCCGTCTGGATCGTTCCAGAAATAGACAGGCATGGAGGGGAACGGCGCGGTGCAGACGAGCTCGCCCTTCTGCTCAAGTTGAGAATCCCCCTCTTCATCGTAGGAAGTTACTTTCATTCCCAATCCTCGGCACTGGAGTTCACCGCGATAGACAGGTAGCGCAGGATTCCCACCGGCAAAACAGGAGATAATATCAGTTCCTCCGGAGATGGACGCCAGAAGGACATCCGATTTGACATCACGATAGACGTAGTCAAAACTCTCTTCCACCAGGGGTGATCCCGTAGAGAGGATCGCCCGCAGCTTGCCCAGGTCAAACTCTTCCGCCGGCCTCACCCCGGCGGCTTCAGAGGCGGCGATAAACTTGGCGCTGGTGCCGAATACAGTAATCCCTAATTCTTCTGCCATACGCCACATGGTTCCCTCATCAGGATAGAAGGGTGAGCCGTCATAAAGAACAACCGTTGCGCCGATGGCTAGATTGCTAACCAGCCAGTTCCACATCATCCAGCCGCACGTCGTGAAGTAGAAGACGGTATCATCCTGAGTGATGTCGCAGTGAAGACGCAGTTCCTTCATGTGCTGAATGAGCGTGCCGCCGGCGCCGTGAACCATCGACTTGGGCAGGCCAGTCGTTCCGGAGGAGTACATGATGTAGAGGGGATGATCAAAAGGCAACTGCTGAAACTCCAGCGCCGGCACATCCCCGGTCGGCAGGAAATCCTCATAGTGGATGCCGCTGGCGATGTCGGCAATGTTTGCCCTCTCCCTTGTGTACGGAACTACCACAACTTTCTCCACGCTGGGAAGTTCGCCTAAGATGCCCCGCAGCTTTTCCAGCGAATCGATTGTCTTACCGTTGTAAAAGTACCCATCCGCCGCAAACAGCACCTTCGGCTCGATCTGGCTGAAGCGTTCGAGGACGCCCTTGATGCCGAAATCGGGAGACGACGAACTCCAGATAGCGCCCACAGATGCCACTGCCAACATGGCAATGACCGCCTCCGGCATGTTGGGCATGAATCCGGCCACACGGTCTCCCTCGCTGACGCCCAGTTCGCGTAGGACGTGAGCAAGCTTTTCCACTTCTGTATAGAGTTCGGTATAGGTGAGCAACCTGTCGGGCTGCCCCTCGCCGCGGAAGATGAGTGCCGTCCGGTCATCCCGATCGCGCAGCAGGTTTTGTGTAAAATTCAGTCTGGCGCCGGCAAACCACTTGGCCCCCGGCATCTTTGTTGTATCATCTACCACCTCGTCGTACTGCTGGGACGAGATGATGCTGCTGAAGTCCCACATGGCGGCCCAGAAATCAGCAATCGCCGTAACCGACCAGTCATAAAGCTCGAAGGCGTCCCGCAGGTTTAGACCGAAGCGTTCGTTGACAAACAGCCGGAATTGATTCATCTGAGAGCGTTGAACCGCTTCTTCGGATGGACGCCACAGAACTTCAGTCATTTGCCGTTCTCCCCCTTCCATTGATTGCACTGATGGTAGGAAGTTCCAGCTACAAAATCAACCGAAATACGGTTTGTTCTCCCTCACTCACTTCTCTAAATTCATCGGCAATTATGTGCAGAAAAGGAGTTATCACGTGAAATATGTTTACTTTTTTGGCGACGGTACAGCCGACGGGAGTGCAGACATGAAAGAACTCTTAGGCGGCAAAGGAGCCAACCTCGCTGAGATGACAAACCTCGGTATCCCCGTCCCTCCCGGCTTCACCATCACTACGGACGTATGTACCCACTTTTACGAGCACGATAAACAATACCCTTCTGAACTAGAGAAGCAGGTGACAGATGCACTCCAGCAGACAGAAACTGTCATGGGGCGGAAATTTGGCGACCCCGCCGATCCTTTGCTGATCTCCGTCCGCTCCGGCGCGGCTGTCTCCATGCCGGGCATGATGGAAACGGTGCTGAACGTCGGTCTCACCTCCAAGACCATCCCCGGATTGATAGAGAAGTCAGGCAGCGCCAGATTCGTGTGGGACGCCTACCGCCGGCTCATCATGATGTACTCTGACGTAGTCATGGAAAAGGCCGCCGGCGTAGAGCCGGAAGACGGCATCGGTATCCGCGAACGGCTGGAAGAACTGATTGAAGAGCGCAAGACTGCAAAGGAGGTTCAGCTTGATACGGAACTGTCGGCTGAGGACTGGGAAGAACTATCTGATCTATTCAAGAAGACCGTCAAAGATGTCTTAGGCGCTCAGTTTCCTGATGATCCCTACGATCAATTGTGGGGCGGTGTCGGCGCAGTATTCCAATCATGGAACGGCAGACGCGCCGTCTCTTACCGCAGGATCGAGGGACTGCCCGATGAGATGGGGACGGCTGTGAATGTCCAGGCGATGGTCTTCGGCAACATGGGTGATTCCTGCGCCACCGGCGTCGGTTTCACCCGCAATCCCGCCACGGGCGATAACCATTTCTATGGCGAATGGCTCTCGAACGCTCAAGGGGAGGACGTGGTGGCAGGCATCCGCACACCGAATCCTCTCAACGAATGGGGACGCGGCGACCAGAATGCCCACCTCCCAACCCTCAAAGAAGCCATGCCAGAGATTTATACCCAGTTAGATGAAATCCGCTCCAATCTGGAGACACACTACCGCGATATGCAGGATATCGAATTCACCATCGAGAACGACCGGCTGTGGATGTTGCAGACGCGGGTCGGCAAGCGCAACGGAGCCGCCGCCATAAAGATGGCTGTGGACATGCACCAAGAGGAGCTGATCACTGCTCAGGAAGCCGTCATGAGAGTCCTGCCTTCTCAGCTTGATGAATTGCTTCATCCTATGGTTGATCCTCATGCGGAATCATCAGCAGACGATCTCGCCCACGGATTACCGGCGGGGCCCGGCGGGGCCACGGGACAGATTGTCTTTACGGCCGATGACGCCGAAGCGTGGGCTAAGGACGGTAAGCAGGTCATTCTTGTCCGCAACGAAACATCGCCGGAAGACGTCCACGGCATGCACGCGGCCGAAGCGATCCTCACCGCCAAAGGAGGCATAACCAGCCACGCCGCCCTGGTTGCTCGGGGATGGGGAAAGTGCTGCATCGTTGGCTGCGGCAGTCTCCATATAGATCGCCATCAGAAGACCATCCATGTCAACGGACAGGTTCTGAAGGAGGGCGACTGGATAACGCTCAACGGGACGAAAGGAATTGTCTATGCGGACGAGCTTTCCCTGACGCCGGCCGACCCACTTCGTAATGAATCATTCAAGAAACTTATGACCATCGCTGACGGAGTGAGGACGCTGGGCGTGCGCACCAACGCCGATCGACCGGAAGATGCAGAGCAGGCCCATACATTCGGCGCCGAGGGGATCGGTCTGTGCCGCACTGAACACATGTTCTTCGATCCTGAACGAATCACCGCCATGAGAGAAATGATCGTTGCGGAGACGGAAGAGGCACGGCGAAAGGCGGTCATGAAACTTCTCCCCTTCCAGCGGCACGACTTCTATGAAATCCTCAAGGCGATGCATGACCTCCCGGTTACTATTCGACTTCTCGATCCCCCTCTGCACGAATTCGTTACCCTCACCAGTGAGCAGACTGTGGGACTGGCGCAAAAACTTGAGCTGAACCTGGATAAACTGCAGTCAAGAATCGAATCTCTCCACGAGCTTAATCCCATGCTAGGACACCGCGGATGCCGCCTCGGTATCGCCTATCCTGAAATTACTGAAATGCAGGCACGGGCCATCTTTGAGGCGGCGGCTCAACTTTCCAAAGAGGACGTTAAGGTGCTACCGGAAGTGATGATTCCGCTTGTGGGCACTGCCGCCGAGTTTGAGCACCAAGAAGCTATCGTGCGCAAGGTGGCTGACGAAGTCAAGAGTGAGACAGGCGTGAACTTCCCCTACCTTGTGGGAACCATGATTGAGATTCCGCGGGCGTGCCTTACAGCCGACGAAATTGCACCGAAGGCCGAGTTTTTCTCCTTCGGCACCAACGACCTGACTCAGACTACCTACGGCTTCTCCCGCGATGATATCGGCGGATTTCTGCCGAGTTATCTCGAAGAAGAAATCCTACCGCACGATCCGTTCCAGTCGCTGGATCAGTCAGGTGTGGGGCAGCTCGTCCAGATGGGTGTGGAGAAGGGTCGCGCGGTCAAGGATGACCTCAAAATTGGCATCTGCGGTGAGCACGGCGGAGATCCAGCATCCATCGACTTCTGCTACCGTTCCGGCTTGGATTATGTAAGCTGTTCCCCTTTTCGTGTCCCCATCGCCCGGCTGGCAGCGGCTCAGGCCGTGATTGTAAACGAATAGCCCTACGTCACCGTTCCCCCATCCACACCCAAGACTTGCCCAGTGATGTAGGCGGCGTTATCACTGGCCAGAAAGCAATACGTGGCCGCAACGTCCTCAGGTGATCCCATTCGCCGCAGCGGCACGCGTGTCATCATCATCTCTAACACCTTGTCGGGAATCCCTTCCGTCATGGCCGTCTCTATAAAGCCCGGCGTCACTGCATTCACGCGGATGCCGTCCTTGCCTAATTCTCTGGCCCACACTTTTGTCATACCGATAACGCCGGCTTTCGACGCCACGTAG
>JASLRT010000004.1 GCA_030743815.1 Candidatus Neomarinimicrobiota bacterium
ATCCTGACATCAGCTACAGTGATAGAGGCCAATCACTTCATTGAAGGGATTAGTGTTATCACCCAATCGTTCAAGGGTATGCCACTGCCTCCCAATGTCATGTTTCTCACTATGAGCGAAGAGAGGAGAAAGGATCAGCGCCTGGAGCAGTTACTGGCGATTGCGGTCAAGGAGGAGCTGGGCATCATAGTTCTGCGACGGCATCCAAAGGAAGGGTTCCGCGATGAGAAGATAATAAACCTCTGGATGAGAGGAGGATCGCCCAACAGAAACCTTTCGATCCTGACCGCCCTTCAACTTGAGAGGAACTGGAACGGCACCCTGCGCCTGGTGCGAATGGTCGCGGAACCGTCCGAATTCGCTAAAGCGTCCAAAAGTCTGCAAGCAATCTCCAGGCGTGGCCGACTCCCACTGGACACGGAAAATGTCGTTGTGCCCGGACGTTTCCCCGAAAATTTTCAGAAGATCCCCATGGCTGACCTGAATATCTTCGGTATGCCGATGGATTTAGAGGTCGATACCTTGCATGAAATCGCCACCGCCGCAGATACGGCTTGTCTCTTTATAAAGGATTCAGGTCACGAGAGTGCGCTGGTTTGACAGACAGGTCAAAAGTGCCGCCGGTAGCGGAAGCGATCCATCCCCCGCGGCGGGCCGAGAACTTCCCTCAATACGATGATATCGCGCAGATTCTGAGGATCTCGGATGAACCGTCCAACGTTACGCCGGACACGGCGTGGTTCTGCCTGGGATCTTATCCTGTCCTCTCTTGCCTTCTGTAAGGAGTCTGTTTCGCCCTCCAATCGAAACCCAAAAGAATCTATGGCTGGAGCTTCTGAAGGCAACGGTTCCACGGCTTCAGGTTCTTCAGCTGGTACCATTTCTTCATACGACTCTATCTCATCCCTGAGCGTCATCTCCTTTTCAGCCTGAAGATCTTCAGCGGTAACTCCTTCACCCTCATCTTTTTCTATAAGATCGAGTAATCCCAGATCCTTCATCCACTTGGGGATCGATTCGGGCACCTTCTCTTTGCCACGGCGTATCGGCTCCGGTTGATCTTCAGCGGGCGGCCCCGGCAGACCACGGCGAGCCTTATTTCTCATCCATCGAGAAACGAGATAGAATATGAGCAGTATTATCCAGTAATTGATTTCCACTTGAGGCTATTTCTCCTCAGGATGCTCGGCGGATCCCGGTCTTCCCTTTTCACCGCTTCCTGCTATGGATTCTCTCATACCGGTATCGGCCTGGATGTTGCGCATAGTGTAATAGTCCATGATACCGAGATTGCCTTCGCGAAAAGCCTGCGCCATAGCTTTGGGTACTTCGGCTTCCGCCTCCACCACCTTAGCACGCATCTCGGCAACACGGGCAACCATCTCCTGTTCCTGCGCTACCGCCATGGCACGGCGTGTCTCGGCACGGGCCTGAGCTACCTGCAGGTCCGCCTCTGCCTGATCGGCTTGAAGGTGTGCACCTACATTCTTGCCCACGTCCACATCAGCTATGTCGATGCTAAGAATTTCGAACGCTGTTCCAGCATCAAGACCTTTGTCCAATACAAACTTGGAGATTGAGTCGGGATTTTCCAGCACATCTTTGTACGATTCGGAAGAACCGATGGCACTGACAATGCCCTCACCCACGCGGGCGATGATGGTCTCATCTGTGGCGCCTCCCACCAAGCCGGGAATATTCGTCCGCACAGTGACGCGCGCGCGCGCTTTTACCTCAATGCCGTCTCTGGCCACAGCCGCCAACGTCCCCGTGGCAGGAGCATCGATCACCTTAGGGTAAACCGAAGTCTCGACGGCCACCTTTATATCACGGCCCGCAAGATCGATGGCAGTAGAGGTAGCGAATTCAAGAGGAATCTTGGCCTTGTCCGCCGCTATGAGTGAAAATGCCACATTGGGAACGTTGCCGCCGGCAAGATAGTGAGTTTCCAGCATGCCAGTGGAAATATATTCCAGACCGGCCTTGTGCAGGTTGATGATTCCGTCTACAATCAGACGCGGCGAAATCTTTCGCAATCGCATCCGGATGAGATCGATGATGGTGATCCTGCCGATACCTAGAGAAACCACAGCCTGCAACCACAAACCGAGCGGCACGAAATAGAACAGCAGACCCAGAAATACAACGATAATACCTAACAGAATGAATGGTGTAAACATATTACCTCCTAATCGTGATTATTAACCTTACGAACGAC
Source organism: Candidatus Neomarinimicrobiota bacterium (assembly GCA_030743815.1). Lineage (NCBI taxonomy): Bacteria > Pseudomonadati > Fidelibacterota > Fidelibacterota bacterium. The sequence goes on from JASLRT010000004.1 coordinate 2,219, forward strand.
GACACGGTTGCCGTCCACACTAAGAATCTTCACATTGTCACCATTGGCGACGAACTCACCTTCAGTAACAACAAACAGTTTTTGCTCTCCCACAGTGGCCCATCCTGACGGCCGCAGGTCCGATACTGCCTTTCCGGTTTCACCGACGATATTCTCTAATCCTATGGAGGTGCTGTAGCCCTCGGAACTTTTTTCACTGAAGGGTAGCGTAATCTTCTTCCAGAAATCGGTCCTTATGAGTGCCCTGCCCATAAGATAGAATGCCATAAGTCCCCCGATGATGGCAATCGTGAACCCCCATGAAGCACCCGAAATATCTGTGGGGGTAAAATGCTCCGGCAGCAGCATCATAAACAGACCGCCCATGACGGTAAGTCCGCCCAGAATCCCCACCACACCGAAGCCGGGGATGAGAAAGACTTCAACCAGGATCAGAACCACTCCCACACCGATGATGAGAAGTTCGGTCATGGTGGCCAGTTCTGTCAGCAGCGATGCGCCGAAGAACAGTGTAAGGCAGACGAGCCCCACCGTACCGGGGATGCCCCATCCGGGAGACTGAATCTCAAACAGGAGACCGAGGAAACCGAGAGTCATAAGTAGAGAGCTGACAGTGGGATCCGTCAGAAATCGCACCAGTTTTTCCGACCAGTTCACGCGCAGGTCCACCACCTCCGCATTCTGCAGCCCGAGAAAAGCCAAAACCTCTTCGAACGATTCAGCAGTGGCGTCGGCGATGCGATACTTCAATGCTTGCTCTGTAGTCAATGAAATCAGTTTACCTTCCTTGCGACCTTCAAGATCTGAAATATCCACTGAGTCGCCGTCGATGATAAGATGGCTGAAGTTCAACTCCTCATCCACCATTCCTCGCGCAATTTCCTTATTGCGGCCACGGCTTTCCGCTGTGGATGCCATCTCTTCACGCATGTAAGAGATAACCTTTTCACTGCCTTTCTTGCCGGACATATCCACGGCCGTAGCGGCGCCTATTGTCCCTCCTTCTGTCATGATGATCTTCTCGCAGGAGAGCGAAATCAGAGCGCCGGCTGAGATGGCCCGTCTATTGATGAACGCCACCGTCAGGACTTTCGAATCGAGTATGGCATCCTTGATCTGCGTGGCGCCGTCTACCCTGCCGCCGAAAGTGTCGATATCAAAGACGATCGCCTCTGCGCCGTCTCTCTCCGCTTCCTCGATGGAGCGCTCGATAAACGGCGGCAGTCCCAGATCAATGGTGCTTTGGATCGGAACGCGGTAAACGAGATCGCCACCGGAGAGAAAGTTAAGAGCAAGAACAACAAGCAGAGATAATCTGATGTTCATGGCAGGAGAAGTTTACCTTGAGACACGACAAAAGTCAACGCTTTCCCCTCTGGCATTGTTATTATTATTCTGAACGAAATGCCTTGATTTGTCATCTCAACATCGGATAAATTGAGATAGAAATCTTAACAACGTGCGAATCAAAGATAAAGTCACTTACCGGGCACTTGGCCTCCTTCACGTCTACCTGAAACGGTTATCGCGGCATGCCGTCTCAAAATTGGGAGCACGTACGGGATCATTTTTCTTCCACAATTTCCCCATTCGCAAAGATGTGGCGCTCAACAATCTGAGACTGGCCTTCCCGGAAAAGAATGAAGACTATTACGAACAGATAACCAGGCAAACCTACTGTCATTTCGGACAGATTTTCATGGATGTCCTGAGGGCTGACACAATCGATCCATCGCGAAACATCACCGTAGAAAACCGGCATATTCTGGACGAAGCGTGCAAGCAGGGAAAAGGAGTGATCCTTCTATCGGGACATTTCGGCAACTGGGAGATGATTGGGGTCTGGTTCGCTGCTGAAGGATTCGATCTCCACGCGGTGGTAAGGGGACAGAAGAATAGAGGTGCTAATCGTTATTTCATGGAGCTTCGTCGGCGGTGCGGAACTTTTCCACTCTATGCGAGTTCTCCGGCCAGCAAGATGCTAAGAAGCTTGAAGAACGGCGGAATCCTCGCCCTTGCCAGCGATCAGAACGCTAAGAAGAAAGGCGTATTCGTCAACTTCTTCGGCAAGCCTGCCGCAACACCGAAGGGCGCCGCAGTTCTTCATCTGAAAACGGGAGCCCCCATCGTTATCAGCATCTGCTCGCGCAACAGTGACGGAACTTACCACCTGCGGTTTGACTCGCTGCCGGCGGATGAGGAATACCGAAACCCCGTCACTTCTGTTATGCAGAATTTCACCTCTTTTCTGGAAGCGGTAGTCAGGCAGAATCCCGAACAGTATTTCTGGTTCCACAAGAGATGGAAAACGCGGCCGCCCAACTCATCATGAATAGCATGGCACGAACCTGCGACGTAACTTCTCCAGATTCCCTGTCCAAATCGGCAGACGTGATCCAAGGTGGGGGAGTTCTAGTTTACCCCACCGATACCCTCTACGGCTTCGGTGTTGACGCCAGAGATGACGATGCTCTCCAAAGACTTTCACACATCAAAGGGAAAGGAGGACCGTGGTCTGTGGCGGTGAGCGACCTTGAGATGCTGCAGCGCTATGCCACTCTCCGCGGAACGCAGAGAGACTTCGCCACTTCCCATTTGCCCGGTAAGGTAACTCTGATCCTGCCAAGCGTCCTCACCGATATCGCAACCCCAGTACTGGGCCCGGACCAGACCGTCGGCGTTCGCATTCCGGATCACCTCTTCGTAATAGAACTGGTGAGACGATTGGACTTCCCCATCACCTCCACCAGCGTCAACCGTACCGGAGAGGAACCGCTGAACGACCCCCATGCCATCGCCGAACTGTTCGGAGCGGAGGTAGACCTCATCATCGACGCGGGAATTCTCCCGCCGTCAGCGGGTTCCCGTATCTACGATTTGACGGGAGAGACGATCGAAACCGTTCGAGATTCCGACGATGCTTAAGCAATTACTGCCGTTCATACTTACAGGCCTCGTGAGCGCGCAAGAGGGTCTTCCTTTCCAAGTGGGTGAGATCCTCAACTACGACGCCAGCATCAATTTTCTCAAGGCCGGCGCCGCCGCGCTGGAGGTCTCTTCTCAGGAGTCGTTACAGGATGCGCAGGTATTCCACATTATCTTCTCCCTCACCAGCAACCGGTTCTTGGATCGGCTTTACAGAGTGAGGGATGAAGTGGATACATGGATTGATGTTGACGGACTGTTCACAAGGAAATACCGGAAGAAGCTGAGGGAAAAGAACTATAGTAAGGACTTCATGGCGCAGATGGACTATGAGGATTCGGTCGTTGTCTCGGGAGAGAAGTCCTTCCCCCTCACTCAAGAGCTGAGAGATCCCTACTCACTCTTTTACTATCTGCGAACGCTTCCGCTCCAGGTTGGCGATCTGCTGTCATTCACCACGTTCGATAACAACAGATTTACCGATTTTCAGGTAACTGTGCACCGCACCGAATCGGTCCGTGTTCCGGCGGGAAGATTCGATTGCATCGTCATTGAGCCGTTCAGAGAGGGGAGAGCCCTGCTGAAGCATCAGGGTGATATGACTATCTGGCTGTCAAATGATGAGAAGAGGCTGCCGGTGAAGGTGGTTTCCAAGGCGAAGTTTGGCTCGGTGACCATGCGGCTCAGGAGTGTGGGAAAGTAATCTTTTGATATCCCTATAAACCACTGCCAGCCTCAGAAGACGAAACGTCAACGGAGGTTTTCCCTCCAACAGATAACTTAAACTCTACCCAGTACAGTCTCCCCGTCCGAACGGCGTGGCCGGGCGGGCGGGACCCGACCGTATCGACAACAGTCACTTCTTGCTATTGAGTAAACAGCCGCGTGATATCGTTATAGATCACCACTAGGATCAAAAGCAGTAACATCGCCATCCCCGCCTGCTGGATGATCATCCTTGCTTTCACAGAGATCTTCCGCCGCGCAATCCCTTCGATGAGGAGCAAAAGGATGTGTCCACCATCCAGTCCGGGCACGGGCAAGATATTGATGAACGCAAGGTTGACGCTGATGATGGCCGTGAAGGAGAGCAGCGCCACGATCCCCGCCTGCGCTGACTGACCAGCTAACTGGGCAATGAGTATGGGGCCGCCGATGTCTTTCATGGACGCTTCTCCTGTCACAATCATCTTAAGCGACTTGACGATGACGGCGAACCAGAAACCAGTTCTCACAGCACCGCTCGATAACGATTCTACTACACCCGCTTGCCTTATCTCATAACCACCGCTGATGCCGATCATTCCCACTTTCTCTACCTTATCGCCTGCGGCAATCTGGCTCTCGCGCGTGGTCACGCTTGCCGAAAGGACCTCTCCATCCCTCTCCCAGCGCAGAGAAATCTCCTCCATCGGCTTGCCGTGAATAATGTCTGACAACTCACGCCACGTTTCAATAGATTCACCATCGATCGAAATAATCCGGTCGCCCGCTATGAGACCTATCTCCTGCGCCGGAAACGACGGCTGAACTTCCATCACTACGGGCTCATCGGTCACCTCAGCAACTCCCGTTGTGTAGGTGATACCGGCAAAGAGAAATACAGCCAGTAAGATATTCATGATAACGCCGGCACTCATGAACCACCCCTGCTCCAGTCTGTTCTTCGAATTCAATTCGTCAGGTGCACCGGTGAGAGTTTCATCGAGGCCTTCATCAATCACACCTGCCACACGGAGATATCCTCCCAGCGGAACAATCGCCATGCAGTATTCCGTTTCCGTTGGTTTGCTGACTGCGGATGTGATGACTTTCTCATAGACGGGGCCCCACGCCGGTTTCCCGTTTTCGCCTTTCTTAAAGAAGTAAAGTCTGAATAGCCAGCCTTGGCCCGTCGGCGTGAAAGAGAGAATCCGCGGCGGGAAGCCCAGTGAGAATCTGATGACACTAACTCCAACTGACCGTGCAGCCATAAAATGACCCAACTCATGTACAAGGATGAGCAGACCAAGAACAAATATTACCGCTAGAATAGTCGTCATACAGTAACCTTTCTCTCTAATTTTTCCTTAACAAAACGTTCGCCCCATCTTTCAAGTTCCAGCAAATATTCCAGATCCGGAGCCGCTGCCCACTCGTGCTCTTCCATGCCCGAACCGTTGATCTCGGCGATCTCATTGAATCCAATCTGACCGTCCAAAAACTGCTTTACCGTATTGTCATTAACCACGTTCAGTGCCGCCGGGGCTGACCCCCCACGCTCCAGCGCATCATAAGCCAGCCTGATGCACGGAAATTTTTCCAGATCAGGCTCGTCAAATGTCAGAGGAGAGATGGCGGGAAAATCCACTTCCTCCCACTCGGATTCAAATCGCCGCGGATAAGTGAGGGCGTACTGAATGGGGATTTTCATGTCCGGCAGACCGAGCTGCGCCTTTATAGATCCATCCGTAAACTCCACCATGCTGTGGATGATGGACTGGGGATGCACCACGATGTCGATCTGATCAGCATTGAGATTAAACAGCCAGTGCGCCTCGATGACTTCCAACCCCTTGTTCATCATCGTGGCTGAATCTATGGTAATCTTATCTCCCATTTTCCAATTGGGGTGGTTCAGAGCTTGCTCCGCCGTCACCGCTGAGAATCCGCTGAGAGGCATCTCCCTGAACGGCCCACCCGATCCTGTCAGGATGAGTCTCCTGATATTGGTGACGTCTTCTCCCGCCAGACATTGCCAGATGGCGCTATGCTCGCTGTCCACCGGATAGATCTCACCACCTTTCTCACGCTTGATCTGACCGATGAGACCTCCCGCCATTACGAGACTTTCCTTATTACTCAAAGCAACATCTACACCGGCGTTAAGGGCGCAGATCGTAGGCTCCATTCCCGCACTTCCCACCAAGGCGTTCAGGCAGATATCTACATCATCTCTGCCGGCAATTTCCAGGACTCCTTCGCGACCGGAGAGGATCTCGATGCCGGTTCCCGCCAAGGCACTCTCGAGCTTTGCAGAGCCGTTCCTATCCGCAATGCATACCGCGGCGGGATGAAAAGCCTGAGCCTGACCGACCAGTGCCTCCCAGTTTCTGCCGGCGGTGAGGTATTTCACTTCCAGCTGATCAGACAGAGTGAGAATCACTTTCAGCGCATTCTTGCCGATTGAGCCCGTGGATCCGAGAATTGAGACTGACTTAGCCATCAGTTGCTGCTTGTTTCAATTCCCAGTGATAGAGCCGCGAATGAACTGTTTACCTTGAAACCGAGTGAAACCGAACTCTGCGATCCCAAAGGAATCCCAAATCTGACAGCCAGTGCATTGACCTGGCCCTTTATTCTCTTAGAGATTCTTGTGCCGCTTTCCTGATTACTCACATGCACACCTGCATTGAAATAGTCCGAGACAATACCGCCCCAAACTTCTGTCAATCTCAAATCTATCCGCCTGAAGATAGCAACTCCAACTGTTTTCAGAAAGAAATCATCCGGTCCATAGAGGGAACGTTGTGAAAGTGTTACATTCCAGTTGGGTGGTCCGTTCTCGTCCCGCGCAAGGAGAAATGCCGCTCCAATCCCAAGTCCACTGACAATATCCTCATCGCTCACGAAACCTGAATACCATCCCAGGAGAGCCAGATTATGAGTCACAGTCATGGCGCCAGAAAAAGCCGGCAACACGCCAGCCTTACCGCTAATCATGGCAATGTCATGGCTGCCAGGCTGCCAGGCAGTCGATAAATCTCCGCCGATGGAAAATGTCCCTTCTCTACCCGTAACGAGAGATGGTTCTGAAGAGATTTGTAACGTTAAGACCCGGAAAAATTCTACGGCGCTACTCTCAAAATCACCCTCTGTCCATAGCCCTAGTTCGTAGTCAGGGACTTGCGCAGAAAGTTGAAGTGAAGGCAGGAAGACGAAAAGTAATTTGAGGCTTGTCTTAAAGGATGCCTCTGTCACTGTTTTCAACAAAGGTTACAATTTCCTCGATTTCATCTGTGGACGGCAAATCTGCTTTTATTTTCTTCAGAGCCTCACTGGTATTGAGAGAAGAGCGATAGATGATCTGATAAGCTTTCTTGATGATTCCTCTTGTTTCGGCTGAGAATCCTCTTCGTCTCAGGCCAACTAAATTAATGCCGGAGAATTCAAGCGGCTCGCCGGCAGCAAGAATGTACGGCGGGATGTCTTGAACAACACGGTAACCTCCTGCGACAAAGGCGTGTTTACCGATTCTGCAGAATTGGTGAATCGGTACAAGTCCACTGATATTCGCCCAGTCATCGATGATGACATGTCCCGCCATCTGGACACCATTAGCGATAATCACGTTTTCTCCGATCTGGCAGTCGTGAGGCACATGAACGTAAGCCATCAGTAGGGAGTCTCTGCCAATCCTGGTGGTACCGAGGGCCTTAGTTCCCCGATTGACAGTAACATACTCCCTGATTGTCACGCCATCGCCGATCTCGACAGTCGAATCCTCACCTTCAAATTTCAAGTCTTGAGGAATTTCTCCGATAATGGCACCGTGAAAGATCTTGCACTCGTTGCCGATACGCGTCCCGCTCAAGAGGGAAACGTGATTCCCCACTTGACATCCTTTTCCCAAAACCACATCATCTTCGATAACACTGTAGGGGCCGATGCGGACATTTGATCCTATAGTGGCGTCAGGACTGACGACAACAGTTGAGTGGATATCTGTGGAAATGGTTAGACCTTTTTGTCAACCAGAGTGACGAGGAAGGTAGCTTCCGCAGCGACTTTATCACCAATGAAAGCCTTCCCCTCAATCTTGCATGAACCCATCCGATACTTCAGCAGTTTCAATTCATACCGGAGTTGATCTCCAGGAATAACAGGATTACGAAAACGGGCTTTTTCGACGCCGCTGAAATACATCAGCTTTCTCTCGGGATGATCAGTAGTATGGAGGAGAAGGAATCCTCCGGCCTGTGCCATCCCCTCGAGAATGAGCATGCCCGGCATGATTGGTTCCTGGGGAAAATGCCCTGTGAAAAATGGCTCGCTGATTGTCACATTCTTGATTCCCACCACAGATTTCCCGGGCTTCATATCAATAATCCGATCCACCAGGAGAATTGGATAGCGGTGAGGAAGAATCTTCATGATTGTATGGATATCAAAAAGGTAATCGGCTGAGACCGCTGCCTGATACTTCTTCTGTAGAATATTCTTCTCGTACTCTTTCTTGATCTTTTTGACAATTTTTACATTAGACTCGTGTCCCGCCCTCGCCGCAATCACATGTCCCTTAATGGGCATTCCGAGGAGAGCCAGGTCTCCGATTACATCAAGTGCCTTGTGACGAACAGGCTCATTCTCAAACCGTAGTTTAACCCCATCGAGAATGCCGTTGGACCCCAACGAAACTGATTCTTCTATGTCAAAGAGATCCTTGAGACGTTTGAGTTCAGCGTCATCAATTTTTTTATCGATGATAACGATGGCATTGTCTACAGCGCCTCCCTGAATCAGGCCTGCCTCACGCAACGCTTCAACTTCACTCAAGAAACTGAAAGTTCTCGCCGGCGCAATTTGCTTGGGAAAATCTTTGATTGAATGTATGGTCATATACTGGGTGCCAAGCCAGGGATACTTATAATCTATGATGCAAGTCATCCTGAAACGGTCAGAAGGTAGAACCGATATATCAACTTTCTTTTCAGGATCTGAGTAGCTGACAACTTTATCAATTTCCAGATACTGACGTGGTTCACCCTGTTCTACAATACCAGCTTTTTGCAGAGCGTTTACAAATGGACGCGAGCTTCCGTCCATTACCGGAGGTTCCTTGTTGGTCAATTCTATCAGGACATTATCAATCTCCAGCCCCACCACCGCGGCGAGAACATGCTCTACCGTATGAATTCTTGCACCGTTTTCTGCAATTGTTGTCCCGCGGGAGATATCCACCACATGGTCAATGTCAGCCTTAATTTCCGGGCATCCGTCTATATCCATCCGGCTGAAGCGGATACCGGTGTTTTTGGGTGTTGGCTTGAAGGTAATACTGCTCTCTACACCTGTGTGAAGACCAACCCCTGAACATGAGACGGGCTTCTTGATTGTCTGTTGAACCAGATTCATTTTACTCTCTCTAATTCATTAATTTTTTGTTCCACCGCATTTATTTTTTTCACAAGTTCAGGCAAACGATTTAACAATGCATCCAATCTGTTCTGCTGTCTGATTTCCTTGGCTGGCATGCCAGAGTATGTCTTATCTCCCGGGATGGATTTCGTAACACCCGATTTCGCCGCAATACGTGCATTGCTTCCCACTTCAACATGATCAGTCACACCGGACTGACCACCAAAAGCTACATAATCACCGATTACAGTACTCCCCGCAATTGCCGCTTGACCTGTCACAAGACACCCCTTGCCTAATTTAACATTATGAGCGATGTGAACCAAATTGTCAAGCTTGGTTCCCTTTCCGATAACTGTGTTCCCGATGGTGCCTCTATCTATGGCACAGTTTGCACCGATTTCCACATCATCCTCCACTACAACACCCCCTATCTGGGGAACTTTGTAATGAATACCTTTTTCGGTGGTGAACCCAAATCCGTCGCTGCCGATAACCGTACCACTATGCACCAGAACATTCTCTCCGATCACACAGTCGTGGTAAAGTGTGACATGGTATTTGAGCTCAGAATCGGTCCCGATAGAAGTACTACTCCCTACCACACAGCTTGGTCCGATAACAACACCATCGCCAACTGTTACGTCATCTTCGATCACCGTGTAGGGACCTACAGCTACATCCTTGCCCAACTTTACGTTTTTCCCCAGACTTACAGTCGGATGCACTTCCCTTTCGTGAGGAAGTGCCGGTGAAAAATAATCGAGGATAGCCGCAAAAGAGAGGGTCGGATTTTCCACAAGGATGGCCGCACTCATTTCGTCAGCCTCTGTTTCCTTAGATATAACCACAGCCGAGGCTTTGGTTGACTTGAGGTACCGCTTGTATTTTGGTATACTCAGGAAAGATATGGTTCCAGGAGGAGCATTTTCGAGTTCGGCAACCCCTGAAATTTCAGTCTCAGGATCGCCAACAATCTCACCTCCTACGAGATTGGCCAGTTCCTTGAGTGTGGTCAAGATTTATTTTTCAGATTCTTCTTCGCTCAACCTGCGCAATTCATACAGAACATCGTCAGTCAGATTGTGCGTCGGTTTGCCGTAAAGCAGAGCCGCCGAATCGAGTATGTAATCGTAACCTTTATCGATAGCCACCTTGTTGACAGCCCGCTGAACCTTCTGGATGATCTCTGTCTCCATCTGAAGCTGTTTCCTGTACAGTTCTCCCTCAGGTCCTACCTTATTGGCCTGAAAATCCTGAACCTGTTTCTCCAAGGCTGTGATTTCCTGCTCTCTCTCCCTGCGGCGTTCAGGAGAACTTACAAGCCGTTGCGTCTCGAAAACCTGCTTCAGACTGTCCAGTCGTTGCGCCATGGTTTGAAACTCGAACTGTACTTTTCTGAATTCGAGTTGCAACTCGCTTTCGGCTTCCTTGAATTCGTCGTATTCACTGCGAATCCGATCGGACTGGACAAAGCCGATCTTGGCCTGCGCTACACCCCACGCGGGGATGAGAAGCAATACAAGTGGCACTATCAGTTTTGATAAAGACTTCACCTTAACCTCCTGTCTAATAATCCTGTTCTGAAACCTTTCCAGCCTCATGGAAAAACGAACATCTCGTATTTGGCTCTCTACAATCTATGTAATATAAGCAAAAGAGTGCCTAAAATGGCATTCCAAAGAGAATGTGGAATCTCCACCCTTCAGGAGACTTTGAGGTAGCCTTCACATCGTCGAAACCATACCCCAGATCGAACCCGAGCATACCCAGCATAGGCATGAACATCCGGATGCCAAATCCCGCTGATCGCTTCATATCGAAGGGGTCAGTATCGGAAAAATCTTTCCACGCGTTTCCCATCTCCCCAAAAATTAGACCGTAGACCGTCGGATTTTCCGATAACGAAACTCTCAATTCGGATACATACTTCATCATCACCCTACCACCTCTGGGGTATTGCCGCGAGAGATTATAAGGGCCTACCGTATTGTCAAGATAGCCTCGCAACATGGTCCCATACGGAATGCCGCTACCACCCATAATGAACAGATCATCCCAGGGTACTACCGAAATGTCGCTCTCATCAGCAACCAGGTTTTTAATTGCGCCCATCTGCCACGAACTCATCAGCACGAATTTCCACACCACAGGGGTAAACCAGTCAAACTTGAAGATGTGCTTATGGAAGTTCTCATGAACAGGCATAAGGGAAGTACTCAAAGGTCCGCCCGATAGAGTCGACGACCACGAAAAGATTGACCCTCGAGATGGAAATTCCGGATGATCCCTGCTGTCCCTCGAAACACTCTGTGTCACACTCAGTCCAACCGTCTCAGCAATGCCACCCAGGAAATCTTCCAGATCTGTCTGGCTGCCGCGATATCTCTTATTGGTCCCTTGCACCATCCATGAAACCCTGAAGTAGTTATCTGGCCACTTGAGTCTGCGGCCCAGGCGGACGGAACCGCCGAACACTTCCCTATCCAGCGGAATACCCGAGTAATAACTGTTCTGACCTCTCAAATAATAGAAGGCCGAAAACCCTACAAGAACAGGTGTGTCGTTAATCATAGGATCGGTAAAACTGAGTGAAAGAGACCGATACTGGGAAGGCGTGGTGTAGCTGTAGAAGCTGTACTGGGTCCCTTGATTAAAGTTGAAGGCCAGCTGTTGTCCTTTGCCCATAAAGTTGTTGAACTGTACACCAGCGCCACCCATGATGCCATACTCAGCCGTAAAGCCAATGGATGCATTAGCCTGATCTGAAGATTTCTCCTCAACGGTAACGAGAAGATCGATTTTATCATCATCAACCGGTACAACGTCCGGCCTTACATCGGCGAAATAATTCAGGATCCATATCTCCCTTGCGCTACGCATAAGCAACTCACGGTTAAAGATATCTCCCGGCATAATCTTCATTTCCCGCCTGATCACATTTTCCCGCGTCTTGGTATTGCCAGCAATATCGATATTCCTTACATATACCTGATGGTTTTCTGTGATATTGAAGTGGACATCCAGAGAATCTTTACCCACAGGGGTGAACTGAGGCTCAATTGTGCTGTAGATATATCCTTTGTCCATATAGAGACCGTGGACATCTTCAAAAACGGCGCTGGTAAACTCTTCATCGTCATACAGCACACCTTTCTCAAGATCCAGCACTGTAGCGAGCTGATCTTCACTGTAGAGATCGTTTCCTTCCCAAGAAAAATTGCGCAAATAATACTGCGGCCCTTCGTATAGCAAAAACCTGATGATCATCCCTTTACCATCTTCTGTAAAGTCGATGGATTCTGAAAGAATGCGGAAATCCTTGTAGCCGTTGTTTCTGTAAAAAGATGCCAACAGATTCTTGTCCTCTTTAAACTTGTCTTCATCGAAATTGGAACGCCAGAAAAGAAACCATTTCTGGATTTTGGTATCTTTCAGCTGTCGCCTCAGCTTGCTGTCCTTGAAAGCCGATCTACCGTTGAACTGGATATCTCTTATTTTAACTTTCTTATTTTCGCGGATCTTGAACGTAATATCACGCACATTGGGGAGAGATCCTTCTGTCAACTCAGCTTCAACCTCAGCTCGCAGATAGCCGTCCTCGGCAAAGAGATTCTTTATCTTCTCGGTTGACTCTTTTACCAAATGGGGAGGTATACGCTGTCCTGACCTGAGATCCAGTTCCTCTTCGATGTCCTTTTTCTTCTTTTTTCCTCCTTCATATATCACTTCACCGAGAATCGGATTTTCCTCTACTTCTATGATGATGTAGATGCCGTCGGTCGTTTCACGATCAAGATGAATTTGAATATCTGCGAAGATGCCTGTTTCCCACAGTTTTGTTATGGCATTACCAAAGTCACCGGGTTTTATCTCCTTCCCCTCCACAAGTCCAGATGTGTATTTGACAACATTGGTGGAAGTTTCGTTATTCCCTTCCACTTCGACGCCTAACAGACGGATCGTCTGCAACGTCTGCGCTGCGGTGAATGTCGTCACCACGGCCAGTGTCAGAAGAGTCTTCAACACCGATTTCACTAAGCCTACCCTTTCACCTGTTCGCTCACCTTGCCGAAGCGGCGTTCACGATTCTGAAAATCTGAAATGGCATTGTACAGTTCCTTTCTGCGGAAAGCCGGCCATAATACGGGGGTGACATAGATTTCCGCATATGCCATCTGCCAGAGGAGAAAATTACTGATCCTCAGTTCCCCGCTGGTACGGATGATCATATCTGGATCGGGTATGGAGGCGGTATACAAATACTCTCCAAACAGCGCTTCAGTGAGATCAAGATCAGACCTCTTATTCGACTCCAGTTCTTCACATATCTTTTTGACCGCATCGATGATTTCAGTTCTACCACCGTAGTTCAGGGCAAGTACAAGATTGAGACCCGTGTTCGCGGCCGTTCTTCTGATCCCCTCTTCCATCTCTTCTCTTGGTCCGTCCGGAAGCTCCTTAAGTCGCCCTATTACGCTGAGGCGGACATTATTTTCCATCAGATCATCGATCTCGCGGCGAATCGTCTCCACCAAGAGTTTCATCAACGCTGACACCTCTTTCACCGGCCGGCGCCAGTTCTCCTGGGAAAATGTATAAAGTGTCAAGTATTCGACGCCAAGCTCACCGCAGGCCCGGGTAATCTCCCTGACAGAATTAATCCCTTCCCGATGACCGGCAATTCGCGGGAACCGCCGTTTTTTTGCCCACCGTCCGTTCCCATCCATGATGATAGCGATGTGCCGCGGAAGATTTCCGTCTGTCTCAATCTGTTCTCTCAGCTGTTCCTCATTCATGGCAAGACTCTTACATCATGCCAAGTTAACTTTTGCAACAGGCAATATCAAGATATGTAGCAACTATACACTCCAGTTTTGTTTCGGGTGCCTGATCTCAATTGCATTGAATTCAGCCAGTCTCATATAGTTCCCCTGTATGATGATCGAACGTCGTAACCGCATCCGGGATTTTACCAAAACTCTTGAATTCGGCACCACAACGGTAACATACCATGATATCGGGTACCCGGCGAGCAAGCAGCCAATCCACCAGAACCAGGAGAGGCAGACTCCACACTCTTTGTTGACTGTCCCCATCCTGGACAGTCAATGGCCACCATAGATGCTGTGCTAGCTAAACTATCGCTATTGAGCTGAGGAGAAAAAATATCCCAAGAGCCTGGCGTCCCATGTATGAACACCAACAGATTTTTGCTATTGCTGCGCCTCTCCACATAATGAAAATTCATTATCGAGTTTTCAAGAAAAACGCTATTCACCTTTTCACTCTTTTTCTGATCCGAGGCGTCTAGTTCGCTCTTAAGTGCGCCGGAAGAAGACGCGCATGCTGCTACTAAAAGTGCAAACAGTAATAAACCTGCAATTGAATAAATTCGTCTCATCATATGTCCTTAAACATAGAAAATTCTATCTTTATCTCCATTCATTCAGCGTATGTCTTTTTCGACAAACTGTAAACCTTCAGCCCCAGGGATAAATAGCAAATCAAGCACGCAAAATAACTTCCTACGCCTGCAATGGAAGAAGGATAGATCATTTGGAAAACCGCGGCTACAAAGCCTATTAAACCTAGTAAAAAAATGCTTCCACCAAAGCCTTTGCCGAAGCTTGGTGAACTGTACAGGCCTGTGCCAAGGATAATAAGGCCGATGGGAACTACAAAGAATCCAATATAAAGTATCGCATCGAATACCCCCCAGGTTGCCTTCCATAAATGGGCGAGGGTTTCCAGGTTGGTAGGCTGAGTTGCAGAGGCTAAATACAGCTCAGAGAGTGAGGCATGTGCAACATGTGGCGTGGCGGATGCCATCATTGCGAGAAGCCCTAGGATTCCAATGACACTGCCAAACAAGGCTGAGACAAGATGTGTTTTGCGAAGCACAAAATACAAAGCAAGGAAGAGAGGCACTTCTAAAATCAACGCCGTGAGGTATATTAAGTTCTCAACTACACGGATGTTTTTGATCTCAGGGAATCTTGTTACCAATTTTGACATTTCTGCTGGATCTGCGGGCACAAACATACCCACAAAGACGACCACGAGAATGAAAAGTACAGCACCCGATACACCGGCTAAGCTTCCCCATCGCAACACGCTTTTTTCTTGTTCTATTTCGTTCATTCTTATTCCCTTTGCCATTGTTTTAAAGATACAGCACCACAGTGTTGGTGTGTCGGCAATGGTGTACAACTATCTGGTGACTGGTGATAGTCCACATGTGGCAATGATTGACGGTCAAGAATGAAGAAACCAAGCTAAAGAGAAAGACCAAATTGAAGAAGATAGTATTTGTAAAACAGATCTCCCATGAGAACAGAAAGTACAATCACATAAAGGAGACCGGTAGCCGATTGAGTAGAATGGATGGCGATGGTCCTCAGGGTCAGAAGACAGAGTACAACAGGTATAAGGGTGCCGAAGAACAGTCCGATGAACAGAAAGAAACCGTCAAAAGATTGCAAAAACTGGAAGAGAGAAAGAACAAAACCGTCTGTCTCCAACTCCACCGTTAGAAGAGCTATACCGTCCCACACGACCCTCACAAGCAGAAACAGAAAGAGTATCTGGACAGCCCTTCTCAAGAGAGATATCGGCATTTCCGCCACATTTAGATACCAGTGTCCCAACACCATAGAGAAGACACTTGATGCTACAATCAGTCCTCCTAAGATAGAAACAGTGAAGACGCCTGCACTGCCGCCTATAAGATTGTTTAGCACCAGCCCGAAAACAACAACGCCCAGGAGAGGAGGAATCGATACTACCCACGGTTGTGAACCCTTCCTTTTCCAATAGAACCATGTTACCGTCATCAGGGAAATTAACCAGATAAGTGCCAGCATTCTGACAGACTCTTCAAGTTCCAGTCGCCAGAGAAAGATAACACCTACGCCACCTAGAAGGCTGCTCATAGCGAGTGTAAAACGGTGTATTCCTGAACCAACCTTTTCCAAGACGGTCATCCAGAGAAAGAGCGGATACAGTGCCCCGAAGAGAGTAAACGTGAGTGCCACAAGAATAGTGAGCATTGTTAGCGAACAGTGTTTCCGGAATTCAAAATCGGGTGAGGTTAGAATCTGGTGTAGCCTGGGCTGAGATAAACAGGACTCACTCGTTCTGCACAAGCTGTTCCACTTTACCGGCAATGGAGGCAAACAACTGGCTCACCGATGAATTGGGGTCTTTCACTACAAGCGGAACGCCTTCATCACAAGCTTCAATTAGCTCCCGGGAGATCGGTATTTCACCGAGCAGTGAAACATGGAGCCGCTCACTCTCGGCAACGCCTCCGCCACGTTTGAAAAGATCGATCCCCACCTCAAACTTCCCCTTTTCATCGATAGCAACTTCTTTGAAGCCGTCCATTTCAGCGAATGAGACTGTGGCATTTTCAACGGGCTGCCCCTCACCGTCTCTCACAATGCCGGAAACAAGATAGCCCGCCATATTTTCAATCACACCGAGAACAAGCGTATTGACCTTGCCGAACATATCAGCACTCTTCCTGACATCGGAGACAGCAAGATCCTGGGGTGTTGTGACGATGATCGCACCTGAAATCTTCAATTTCTGTACCAGGGTAAGTTGCACATCACCTGTTCCCGGTGGGAGATCGAGTACCAGAAAATCGAGATCTTGCCATAGTACATCAGTAAAAAATTGTTCTGTCATACGTGCAACCATAGGACCGCGCCAGATGACGGGAGTCTCATTCCCACTGATGAAACCAAGAGACATCACATTCATGCCATACTTTTGCAGCGGAATGAGTTTTTTCTCCGGCGTCATATCTGGGCGTTCGTTAATTCCGAGCAGGATAGGAAGACTGGGACCGTAGATATCTAAATCAAGAAGCCCTACCTTGTACCCTTGCGACGCCCACTGAGCTGCAAGATTCGTTGCCACTGTCGATTTTCCGACACCCCCCTTTCCACTGGCCACCGCCACTGTATATTTCACACCGGGTAGACTAACGGGCGGTGGAGGTTCGGCGCCCGGCGATTGAGCTTCTTGATATTCGACCACCGGATTCATGTGCACATCAATCTTGTCGAACTGTCTACTTTCTTTCAGTTTAGCCTGCACCCTGTTACGGATTTCCTGTTTGTTATCCTCATTCCCCGTCGAAACCTGAAGCTCCACAACAACACCACCATCCTCAATTTCCACCCCTTTCACAAGACCAAATGATACAATATCGCGACTGAAACCAGGATAGTTAACCGTCTTCAGCAGTTCTATAACGTTGTCTTCATTCATTTTACCTTAGGTCTGTCTAAGACAAAAACGGCTGCTCCGTCAAGAACAGCCGTCAGCATTCAGATCTAGTCTGAGTCTATTGCTCTCTCCCAAAATAGGCGTAGTTCTTAGCTATGTATTCAGACCATTCTTCCGGGACTTCGCTTTCTTCAAAGATTGCCTCTACGGGACACTCAGGTTCACAAGCGCCGCAATCGATACACTCTTCAGGATCAATGTAGAGTTGCTTTCCTTCCAGATTGTCTTCATCATAGCCCTTCTCATCCCAATCCTCTTTCATAGGGTGGATACAGTCCACCGGGCAAACATCCACACAGGCCGTATCACAAACACCAACACAGGGTTCAGCAATAATGTAAGTCATCTTATCCTCCTAATATCGACTGGTTAGTTTTCAGATGTGATGAAAAATAACGCCGTAATTTCGACGTTCAATTTAATCTTCTGCGCAGTTATAAAAAATGAAATTTCGGTCTTTCACCAGATAATAAGGTTGGTTCGAAACGACTGATTTACACCAGACAGTTACCCCGACATTTATGGCAGGGTGTGTCAATCCAAAAAACGAAGGTCTTTAGCCTTGAAGCATAGCGTGTTAGTGTTAGGATAAATTAAAGAACTGTCGAAAATCGCTACAGCCCGTCCGACGGACATAGTGAACTGTAGGAAAAATGCGTTGGTGTTAGAAAGTTTTGGATAGTATTGCCAGACGATAGGGATGGCTTGAAATGAATTTGATTTAATGTTTGACTGCCAGAGATTTATCGGCAAAGTAAACCGGAGTTATAGACAAAAGTGTTTAATAAATCAATCATACTTTTATGGCTGGGGCATGTTATTTCTCACGCGGGAGATGCCATTTACCAGATTGCCTTACCGTGGCTGGTTCTCGAACTCACCGGTTCTAAAAGTATCACCTCCCTTATTGCGGTTAGTGCTTACCTGCCGGCGGTTCTCTTCAGTTTGCCTGCCGGTGTGATTGCAGATCGTTTTCCAAGAAAACAGGTGATGATTTTTTCTGATACGGCAAGAATGCTCCTGGTGGGACTGATGGTAGCTTTCCTCCTCACTGGAGGAGAACAGCCTTTTCTCATTGGTACCCTGGCATTTGCCGTTGCCAGTTTTGCCTCCCTTTTCTATCCCGCCAGAGATGCCCTCATCCCGTCACTCGTTTCCAAGGACCGGCTTACAGCCGCTAATGCCTTCATCTCTACCTCGGGACAATTCGCACATCTCGCCGGTCCCGTAATGGCAGGACTACTCGTCGCCTGGGTGGGACTGATCCACCTTTTTACTATCGATGCTGTCACTTTCGGCGTCAGCATGGTTTGTATCGCTCTCATCACAACGTCAAAAAAACGACATCCAGTAGGCAATTCACGTCCGTCACATCTGGCGGATCTCATAGCAGGATTAAAACATGTGACACGTGAAAACAGGACAATGGGTCTACTCCTCCTCCTTACAGCCATCAACAACATATTCATCATGGGGCCTGCCGTTCTCGGAATTCCTATATTTGTAAGAGAGGTGCTGCAACTTGAATTTGCCGCCTATGCAGCCATCGAAGCCTTCATGGCCGCTGGGATGCTCACCGGTTCCTTTCTCCTTTGGCGTTTCGGGAGAGGAATTAACCCTTCGCTGGTACTTCTCGTAGGCATGGTTACCGATGGACTGACATACAGTATTCTTTACTGGATTGACTCGTTCTCCGCCACAAAAGCTCTGATTTTCCTGCACGGTATCGGCATCCCTATGATCACTATTTCGCGCACAACGATTATACAGTTGGTGGTGCCGGATGTCTACCGCGGGCGGGTCTTCTCCATGGTGAATCTTTCGGTGATCGGACTTACTGCCCTTTCTTCAGGTCTTGTGGGGCCGTTGGCGGAAGTGATCCCTATCTCAACAGTTTTTCTACTCACAGGGATTGGTGCCGCGCTGTGTGGCGTGTTTGGACTGAGCCATAGGAAACTCTTGACTCTTGTGCAGATGTAGCCCGCTCAACCGGTGACATCCACCGTCATTACAACCGCTCTAATTCGAACTATCATGAATCTAAAGCATATTGATCTAACTCCAGGTCCGGTAACTTTGCCTTGAATCTGCACACAGCCGAGGCTAATTTCACCGCCCGAAGCAGGTCTTAATCATGGCGATAAGAGTAACAAAACCGTACGATCACTACAAGAGCGTTCCGGAGTTGGCTGGAGAACCGCGGCAGAAGAAGAAAAAACCAAAGCTTATAGCGGTGGTAGATGAGGACAACTGCACGGGCTGTCAGGTGTGCATCCCATTCTGTCCTGTCGCTTGCATCGAAGCGCTATCTCATGAGAAGTACGGGATTCCCATCCCGCCGGTGCAGGTCCGCTTCGACGAATGCATCGGATGTCAGATCTGCGCCCGGGTCTGCACCAAACTCACTTGGGATGCTATCAGGATGCTCCCAACGGCGGAGTTTGAGGCCGTCTACGAGATCCCCATCTCGTAGCCAGACTCTCATTCTGTGCTCTCCACGAAAGTCGCTAAGAAAAAGATAACAGCCAGAGAGGTAGCTCACCCTTGAATCCCTCTTGCCACAGATCTTGCTGTACTCCCCAAGCAGTCAACCTTTAGATCACTTTAGATGAAGATGTCTGGCAAAACTCTTATTGTCATCGATCAGGGCACATCCTCTACAAAGGCTTTCCTTTTCAACCGCGACCTTCAACCGCTCTACTCCAAGAAGATAAATCATACAGTGTCCCGACCGAAACCGAGATGGGTAGAGTCTGACCCTTCTGACATAGTTCATGCGTGCCAGTCGCTAATCTCTGAACTTATCCGTGTCTGCTCTTCTGAATCACTAACGCCGTACGCTTTGGGCATGGCCTTTCAACGATCCACATTTTTGTTCTGGGATAAAAGAACGGGAGAGCCGCTTTCGCCTGCAATCAGCTGGCAAGACACGCGTGCATTTCAGATTACAGATGAACTGAAAGATCATAGCGAGTGGATCCAACAGACAACAGGAATTCCCTTCAGCCCGCATTTTGGCGGACCTAAATTCCTCTTTTCAATCCGGCACGATGCCCATCTTGCATCCGAAGTCCGGGCCGGAAACGTTTTCTACGGACCGCTCAGCGCTTTCGTAACGCACAGACTCACCGGGCGCGCGCTCATTGACGAATCGATTGCCGGCAGGTCCCTTCTGATGAATCTCCATAAAATGAAGTGGGACCTGAAACTGATGGATCTCTTCGAGCTACCTAGCGATCTCCTTCCACCACTCTCACCAACGCTGGCGGATTTTGGATCTGTAACAGAGGCCGACTCTCTCCCTCTCATATGCGTCGTGGGAGACCAGCAGGCTTCTCTCATCGGACAGGGGAGATGGAAAGTTGGAGATGCAGCCATGAATTTCGGTACTTCGGGCTCTGTTCTGATCAATAGCGGTCGAAAACCAGTTGTTGTTCTGTCCTTACTAAGTAATATTCTCTACTCCACCGCGGAGAGCCATCACTTTCTCCTTGAAGGGACGATCAACAGTGTAAGTTCGCTTTTCAAATGGCTGGAGAGCTACCTCGCCATTCCGCACGAAGATATGAGGTGGTATGAGAGGTGCGAGATAGCTACAAAGGGGATCGTTATACCCGGGATCAACGGTATTTCTGCCCCCTACTGGACAGGTGAGTTCGAGACCGTCATTTATGGACTTGGAGAGTCAGACCATCCCGATCATTTCGTCCGCGCAGCAATGGAATCGATAGGGTTGCTTGTGTACGATATCTGCGAAATTATAGAGAATCAGGGTGGAATCAGGCTTTCAGACATCGTCGCATCTGGTGGTTCATCGAGACCGCCGTTACTGCAGTTCATAGCCGATCTGCTCGCAGAAGACGTCTGGAGTTCCACAGGCAAAGACATGACGGCACTGGGGGTAGCAAAGCTGATGGCACATTATGAATGGGAGAAACCCCTGCAAGAACTTACCGGTGGTCGTGAAAGAAAGTTCAGTCCAGCCATGGAAGCAATAGAACGGGAGGAAAAAGTCTCCGCCTGGCGAGATACTCTGCATAAACTTGACATTATTGACAGATAATTGAAATCTCCGGGAGGTCACCATGAACCAGAATATCCCCACTGAACCGACGCGAGAAGATGCCTGGAATCTTCTTTGTGAGTATACAGAATCGGATTCCTTGCGGCGACATGCACTTGGAGTTGAACAGGTGATGAGAAAAATAGCTGAGAGATACAGCGCTGACCCCGATCTTTGGGGGATTACAGGACTGCTCCACGACTTTGATTACGAGAGATATCCTACCGCGGAAGAACATCCCTACATGGGAAACAAAATCCTTCAGGAGAAGGGGTATACAGATGAGGTCACCGACGCCATCATGGGACACGCCAATTACACCGGTGTGCCGCGGAAATCGATAATAGCTAAGGCACTCTACGCCGTAGACGAGCTGACAGGATTTATCTTCGCCGTCACTTACGTCCGGCCGTCGAAATCAATTCACGAGGTAAAGGTCAAATCGGTAAAGAAGAAGCTGAAACAGAGGAGTTTCGCGGCTTCAGTGAACCGGGAGGATATCGAGGAAGGAATCGAGGAACTGGCTGTGGATCGCGGCGAGCATATTCAGTTTGTCATCGATGCGCTCAAGGAGAAGGCCGACGAGCTGGGGCTGGCGGGAACTTTTACTAGACCTGATTAATCTGATATAACTCAGTTCATCCTGAGATCGCCCGGCGGCAGAGATCCTTCATCTTCGGACAATCCGTAGGATGTCCGCTCACTTTCGAGAAATCTGGAGAGAATTCGCGCCCTCATAGAGAGATCATCAAGTTCCAAAAGTTTCTGCTTCTCCTTGATATCCACCGGCGTATAAGCAGCAGTAAAGTTTACCGCCATTTCAAAGTCGAGCCCCCCAGCGAAAAATCGCGTTAAGCCGGCAAATCTTTCATCGTTCCTGATCTGATCGAACTGTCGCAGAAGCTGCTTCTTGAGTTTCTGCCTGTCCCCTTCTCCCACAGCGTCAGAGACTGGTGTCAGCTTGCCAATCCGATACGGCCTGTCCGACTTGACCTCTTGAATCAGAACTTTTGTCAACCCAACCAGAAGAATGTCTGACGTACCGTCCTCCCTGATTTCAATCTGTTCCACGTAGCCCAGTGTTCCCACAGAGTAAATGGGTGCTTCCTTATCTTTGGTGTCTTCCCATTCCGGTTTAAGGCAGACCATGCAAATCATCCTTTCACCCGCTTCAATGTCCTGCACCATTTTACGGTAGCGAGGTTCAAAAATGTGGAGCGGGAGAAACGTCTTCGGATAAAAGACAACATTCGGAAGCGGAAACAGCGGTGCCTTGCCGGAAAAATTCTCCAGATGTTCGCCAAATGGCAGACTAATCTCTGATTTCGACATAAATCACCTTTCCACATCCCGGATTGAGTTCACTTTTAGACGCTACCTTTTTCAAGCCCTGCAACGCTTTCGCTAGCTAATCCACAAGCGACAAAACTTCCTGGACAAGTTTTTCAATTCCTTCAGCCGCTTCAGAAATCTGGCTTGCCAGCATGTAGGCCGGCGTAGAGACAATCTTATTCTCCCGGTCAACAACAAACTCCTGTA
>JASLRT010000005.1 GCA_030743815.1 Candidatus Neomarinimicrobiota bacterium
GGCCCTCCGGCCCCAACCCTGCCGGGAATGAATTTCATGAAATAACAAATACCCTTTTAGAAAAAGAGGCTACAGTTGCCTGGCGGGGTTCTTCTGACGGGAATCTCTATGTAAAAACAATCTTTGTGAATACAGACGGGGATGTAGACAGCACAACGCCTAAAGTTCTCGTTCATGACAGAGCCGGTGGATCCGGTGGGGAGGCGTGGAATTACGATCAACCGGGTTCTTATAGGTTGGCCCATGACGGAGTCGGTGGCGCTATTTTGACTTGGGAGCAGGATAGAAACATCGACACAGCTGCGGATATTTATATTCAGCAGATTGGTAATGACGGTATGCTGGGAGCGAATAATTTCACTCTCGTTCCCAATCTCCACGGGAATTTCCGTTTCATCTGGAACAGCCATGGTGAAATGACCCATTGGGACTTAAATGAAGGTACTCCACTTGGCCCTAATGGCGAGTGGCCGGCGGAATCTGGGGCCCATTATCTTTCTTTTGGTGGTCTGTTGGTTATGGGATATGACGGTGAAGACCTGTTGCTGGGTGGCATAGGTAGAGATGAAGAGAGTTGGATTCCAAACTCCTGGGGCATTAGTTCTCATATTGAAGAAGGCTTTGAATTTGTGTCCAGATACATGATTGATCAAACCACTGGTCTGAGAGCAAAAGAGCTCATTGTTACCATGGACGGCGAAGATATGGTCTTGATTGGAACGAGCCTCAGTCACGATGGTCCTGATCCTTTAACGTTCGTCAGAGCCGGTTATGCTTTCGATTGGGACGTTTCTTATTCTGGGGATGGTGATCTTCTATATGCTGATGACGATCTTTCAGGTTCGTTGAGCTTTAATCTGATAGATCCCATCTATGCCAGCACTATTCCTGTGAAGGTAAGCTACATGTATGATGCTGACGGTTCTTCACCCGGTTATGTAGGTGCAGCCACCATTTTCGAAACGGAAACAGGTGCTGGTATGCACCTCTCATTTGACATGGATGAAGATTTAGAGGATGAGGAGTTCGTCGAACGGTTGCAGTCAGGTACCGATTCTCCCGATGAGACAGATCCAGCCGATTACGCTGTAATACAGATGTCTGGAGCTGTCGATCTGGGTCCCGGGGATAAAATGAAGTTTATTACTGTTGTGATGGCAGCGGACTCTCCTGACGGTTTTCAGTCCATGTTGCAAAGTGCGCTGACCTACGCGGTGCTTGCTGATATGGGGGAGTTCAGTGCTGCTGTAGATGAGCCGGTTGTATTGCCGGAAGAGTACGCCCTGCACCAGAATCATCCCAATCCGTTCAATCCGGTAACGACGATCCGCTACGATTTGCCGCAGGCGGGTGACGTCAAACTGACCATTTATGACATGCTGGGACGGGAGATGAAGGTACTGGTGAGTCAGGGTATGTCGCCGGGCAGCTATACCGCTGTGTGGGACGGTACTGACAGGTACGGCCAGCCGGCGGCAGCGGGAGTGTACATTTACCAGCTCAAGGCGGGTGATTTCAGCAACACAAAGAAGCTCGTCCTCTTGAAGTAATCACTCGCTGAAGCTCCCGATGGAGATGGCACGGTGGATGATGGGGAAATTTCACTGTTAATCTTTCTTTACGAAAATGATTGCAACCAAGAAGAACCGTTAGTATTTTATTCAAAGTTAGCTCAATAGAGGCTATGGTTTGACGGATCTATTTGAAGAGTTAAACAAAATAAAGGAGGGTAGCCCATGAACAATGGTTTTGGTCAATTAATCGCATTTATTTTACTTTTAGTTCTTTCCATTGGCGGCCGTATCCACTTAATAGATCAAAAAGCCCAGAAAGAGCAAAGATATCGAGCCACTCAAGAGGCGTTGAAAGCTGAGGAAGCAGAGTTGCAGGCCATAGAAGATGCTATCATCAAAAATGAAATCGAGCATGATGGCGATCCTGAGACAGCAAGTATGACCATCTCCCTGAATGGTGACGGCTTTGATAGTGATGGCGATAAGCTCACTTATAAATGGGAACAGATTGGCGGTAGCGAGGTTACAATTGACAATCCAGAATCTCCTTCTAACAGTTTTGAATCTGGTCCAGGTGAATATACATTCCAACTAACTGTAACAGATCCTTACGGTGCAACATCAAGCAATCAACAAACTTACAGGATCAGCGTGGAGCCTAACTCAGGTCCTGAGGCCATTATTAGCGAATAATTCTCATTCAGTAACACAAAGAAGCTCGTCCTCTTGAAGTAGTCATGAAGTAGTTACCTGCTGAGCCGGTACTATGACCGCGGCAAAGAAAAAACGGAAGAAGCGCCCCGCAAAGGGGCGCTTTCGTAAATCGTTGCGCCAGTCCACCCATCCGATTCCCGGAGAGAAGGTGGAGGAATCTGAGAAGAAGTATGACCGCGGCAAGACTAAGAAAGAATCTCAGAAGGATATAGATGCTGAGCTGGACAAGGAGGAGTGAGAGGCTGTTTCCAACCTGTCAGGACTGGTGCGACTTGACAGGTTTCACTCTGTCAGAATTTCAGTGAAAGGGTGAATCGCTGTACGCCTGAAAAGAACGGTATATTGGAATAAGAATAGTCCACAGTAACCACCGTATTGCTGAACGGAAGTTTCTGCTCCAGCCCAAAGCCAAACGTCATCAACTGTTCATAATCGCCCATCAGTGACGACGATGTTAAGATGTTCGAAATTCCCTCTGCTTCATCATATTCGAAGTTCCCCGAAAAGCGGTTTACGAGTCCTGCTCTCAGGGCTAGCACTTTGAAGACGACTGCCTCCGCTCCCACGTTCAGATACGGATTGAAGTCCCGCGGATCGAAGTAGTCCGCGTTGACGGTGACGGTTGCTATGCCGGGATTCATAATGCCACTAGGGCCCACGGGCTGAAGAGACATACCGATGCGGATGGAAGTGGGCAGGGGCCACGACTTGGGTTCCAGCAGTGAGTTTATATTGGGGTTGGAGCCGATGTCGGGATAGGGATCAGTTTTCTTATAGATAAGGTCCGTGCCGCCCATGGTCATTTCTGTGCCAAAGTTGGAGATTGCCATCCCTATTTTAAGTCCAAGGAAGTCAGTAGTGTAACGCGTCCCCACATCGATGGCCATGGCCCGAGCTCTTGAAAAGGAGATGACTTCTTGAATCAGTTTCATGTGTAGGCCTACACCGAATCTATCGGAAATCTTGCGTGCATATGCCACGCCGAACTGGAAATCACCCGCGGGGAATTTTCTGCCTGTCCCTTCTGGTTGCTGTTCGGTTGTCTCCTCCAGATCTTCCATACTCAGGGAAACAATGCTTAGTCCGAGGGAGCCGAACTTGGGACTTACAGGCCAGGCAATGCCAAGGAAAACATGATTGATATCTGTGATCCAATTCGTCTGCGAGAACATTACTTGGGGCGAAGCCATGACCGCCAGCCCGGCAGGATTCCAGTAGAGAGAACTTGCGTCGTCCGCCTGCGCCGTAAAGGCGCCTCCCATGGCTTCCGCCCTCCCGCCAACACCGATCTTCAGAAAGTGCGCCACCGAGGTGGCCACATTATCATTGGTTGCCGTCAATATGGTGGAGCAGATCAGCAAGGTGATTATTTTCCTGACTAATTTCATTCTATCTGATAATGGCGAACTTACCTGTTTCGCTGAATGTCTCTCCGCCGCCGTCAGTCTCAACGTGGAAAATATAGACGCCAAATGCCACCTCCTGATTGTTGTATGACCTCAGGTCCCACGCCTCCACTGCGGGACCGCGCCAGCCGAGACTCCCCTCCCGGTGCTCAATGACGCGCACCAGTTCACCGGCAACCGTGAAAATTCTGATAGTGCACTGCTGCGGCAGATAATGGAACTGCACTTCCTTTCTCTCAATATTTGTCTCAAAAACCGATGTCACCACGTAAGGATTGGGAACCACCTTCACCTGTTTCAGCTGATCCTTGTCGGACACTTCAGCCTGGCTGGCCGAGGTACGAATGAGATAACTGTCCTCCGACGTGAGCGGTTTACTGGTTGCAATGTATCTCGCATCACCAATGATAGGAGCGATGGCAGTATCGCAGATGGCGGCAACCTCGGCGGTGAATTTCAGGCCGATGAGGGTGTCGAAAGTAAAGGTGGATAAGTCATACTGGAAAACGTCAAGAATCTCGCCCGTGATGGTGGTATCCATTTGAGGCGTTGCACAGAGGGTGACGCTGTCGAGGAGCATCTGTGTCATATTAGCGATACCAATGTTGAGAGCCGATAGGGCGGTGGCTGAATCGAAATAACAGTCCATGAAAGATTCTCCCTCGTTCCACGTGCCGCTCGTGTCGAGGTCGGTGAACGGTTCCCCTTCGTCGTATATGCCGTTCCCCGCAAGGGTTGTATCGCACAGCACTGTCACATTCGTGTCCGCTGAAATTGTTGCGGGCTCAGGGGCTTGGAAAACAAAACTCCACGTGATGGCGCCCTGCTCCGCATTGTTAGGTACCTCTATGATTCTGACATCTGTCCCGCTGGTGATGACGCCGCCTTGGGGAGTTGGGGAGACAATGAGAGGTTCTATACGCAAGTTGTCTGAAGTGTTCCACAATTCGATGGGGACTTTTATCCCCGGCGGGGAGAGGATCTCTGTACTGTCGGTGGAGTAGCGGACTTCATAGTCGTCCGGATTCCCCGGGTCGATGAGGGATGTTGCCGTGATGAACCAGTTAGTGTTGGAAATATCGCCTTCGTTATCGGGGTTGTACCAATAGCTGGTGAGCGGGTCGGGCTGGATGGCGACCGGGTCGGTAATAGTGAGGCGTACCCCTTCAAAGCTGGGGTTGGACGTCTCGCCTGCCAAGAGTGTACTTTCATAAATGGGATAATACTTGTAAGAGATAGTGTATATGGTCCCTTTGACCAGTGCCCCCTCTTCTGCGGCGTAGATTATTCCGCTCTCATTCTCAACGGTAAAATCGGTGTTTTTATTGAATGTCACCTTTTCATCCCAGGCGCCGCTGGAGTTTACGTCCGTAAACGGTTCGCCGAAATCGTACGCGTTTGAGTTGTTCAAATCCTCATACCCCTCAGGCCCGGAGACAGATAGCTTGCCCTTTACCAGATTGCGCCGTGAAAGTTTAGTACCCGTCGGCACGATTAGTGTCGCTTCGGTAAGTGTGGCGTTATTAAGGACAGTGTAACTCTTGGTGTTGTTATCCTCACTGTCAAGATCGTCAGAGACGGTGAGAACGTAATCGTAACCGGAGAGTCTATCATTATCGTAGACATCAAACACAATTTGAGCGGTAGAATTTCCGCTCTGATGCTCCACATCGATTATCCCCTCCTGATGTCCTGCCGGCTTAGCCTGGGGCACCAGGATGACAGTGTTGTTGCCTGGCGCGGAGGCGTCACTACGCGATTTCTTAGGTGGATTCTCAAGAGGCGGAACGATGCCGTCAGGGTGGTCGTAAGCGGAGACAGCGTACCAATACTCTACACCGTTGAGTACTGTCTTATCAGTGAATGAATACTTCAATCCTGAGCTGTTGCCGAGATCGTAGTAGAGGGATGGACTCCCGTAGGCGAACATCCCGGACCAGTCATTCGCCTTGTCATATACTGCTTGCGGAACGTAGAAGGCGGTGTTTCCCTGTCCGTCAGTGACTGGCTTGCCCCAGGTGGCTCCCTTATCGATGGACTTGTAGACGCGGTAACCTTCGAAAGCGTTGTTGCCAGTGTTGGGATCGATGCTGAATTCGCTGGGATAGGCGTCCCAGTAGAGCGTGATTTCCTTGTCTCCGGCCACGCCGTAAACCACAGGTTCCTTGGGAGGCTGAGCTGCCTTGAACCCCACGTTGAAGAGACGCTGGGCTGTTCTGGCGTTGGTTAAAAGATCCGTTTCGTTGACACCCAAGATGTCGGCAAAAACGAAGTCGACGCTCTGTCCGGGTGCCAAGGTAAAGGGTCCCGATGTCATAACGGTGGTGACATCCGGTCCATAAGCGTACGGTTTCTGATTGATGTCATCGGCGTGGGGGGCTTCCTGGTATCCTGTGTAATCCGGATTATCGAAACCGAATCCGCCCCGGATCTGGGTGAAGTATGCTTCATTATCACTCTGTGCATCCAAGTCGTACGGGTAGGCGAAATAGTTGGTGATGCCGATCTCTTCCTGTTCGTCTTCTTCGTCAATATCGCCATCGGCATCATTGTCCAGACCGTCAAATCCTTCATCAATGAGTCCGTTGAGATCGTTATCTTCACCATCAGCTGTCTGGGTGTAGGGAGTCTTCAGTGCCTTGAGCCCGACCCAGCCGAGACCTGAAGATTTGAACCCTTCCGACTGATCGTCACCGTCCCAGATGATGCCGAGGTCCCACAGCAGATTAGATTCAGTTGTATCGGCCAGCTTCTCCGCCATGAGAGGGTCGTCCTTGTGGATGAAGAGTGAGTAGTCGTCTGTCCATTCGGCGCCGCCCTGCTCAGGTGTATCCGGATCGCCCACCAGCCCGACAAACACTTCGTACAACGTATCCTTGCCGACGTTCGTAAATTTCTCCCAGTAGATGATAAAGTCTTGGTTAAGGATATCATCGTACTGCAATGCCCACATATCGACGCGCACGTTGAGTGGACCAATGCCGTTACTCTCCAGCGTATTTCCTTCCAGCGGATCATTGTCTGTCGCTACGAAGTAAGCTTCCCGGGGAGCCACTGAAACGCCATCCAGGACGCCCGGGAATCTCAGACCGCTGCCGCCGGGCTGATCGATATCCAGTAAGCGCTCAATACCGCTCCACGATTTGTTGGTGACAGCGTCAGTATAGCTCCCCGTTGGATCTGTCTCGATAGGCCACGATGCTGGCCATGATGCCGGTTTGTCGTTGAAGGCGATGCCGATGTTGGCCTGTTCATCAACATAGTCGGCATCGTAGCCGGGAAGCGGTTCGAATTCCTCTTCGTGATCTCTCACGGCGCCGCGTACTCCCACGGCAACGGACGGCTGCCCTTTGATGAGTCCGCCAATGATAGGAGCCAGGGTCCAGTAATAAGTGCAGCACTGGAAAGTACTCATACTTCCAGCAGGAAATTCATGGCTTAGTCCCCACCGATCGTAGCCGAGGATAGCGGCATTGGAAAAGCGGAGCACGAGGTTACCAATGTCAAGGACACTTCGTTTTCTGTGCTCGTATCCAAACAGTCGGCTAAGAATGGGTGGACGCCCTTTCGACGGTGCGATCACCGTGTTGTAATATTCCAGTTTGTTCATTTTGTCCCGCTGTGGTAACAGAGTGCTGCAAAAGACAAGTAGCAGGAGAATGAGCGTCTTTTTGCCGGACATGAGATTACTCATCGTAAAGCATCGGGGCTACAGCCTGTCCTTCTTAAGGAATCCACTGAACAGATCTCCCGATTCCTTGAACAGGATTTCGATACCGATTTCAAGATGCCGCGGCGGGCCGAAATAGTGAGGTCTGTCTTCCCAGACCGGTGATGCATTAGGGTTAAGACTTTCATCCGGTTTGCCGGAATTGGAAAATACATTGTAGATGTTTCTTGTGTTGAGAGCATTCCTGACATCAAGGAAGAGGCGGGCGACCATGGACTTGAACTGGAAATCCTTGTAGGCCATGAAATCGATATATGCGTTTGACGGCATGCGGCCGCTGTTGCTTTCGCCGAGGTTGAGTCCGCGGACGTCTGTCGGCGTGTAGGGAAGACCGCTGCCGTAGTAGCCGATTAGGTTGAGACCGTATCTCTTTGGGTGTCTGTAGTCGAGGATGAAGTTGAGGGTGTGGGGTTGATCCCAGCTCATGGTTACCGTCTTCATGGAAGGATAAGTGCCGTAGACAGACGAGAGGTATTCTTCGTTCCAGTGGGAGTGTTCATTAGATGCGTTGCCGACAGCCTGTGAATATGTGTAGTTGATCGAGAACGAAAAGTTGCGGTTGAAAAGCTTCTGCAGATTGAGTTCAATGCCCCGGGAGTTGGCGTAGTCCTGATTCTCAAGGACAGCGTAATCCGTCGGGTCGACGTAGTAGTTAACGAAGGTTACATAATCGTATACGTCTTTGTAGTAAAGAGTTGTCTTAAGGAAGAAATTCTCGCTCAGATGCCACCGCAGTCCAAGCTCATAGAGAACAGTTGTCTCTGGCTTCATGTTCGGATTGCCGACGCGGGCAATGTACCAGTCATTGAGGGAGTACGGGAAGGGCCAGAGGGAATTTTGGTAGATATTGGGATCAGCCATGTTCGCCAGCCTGTACATAAGGTTGTATTCGCGCCACTTGAAGAACTGAGCGTATGAAAAGTGAAATGCTACCCGGTCAGTGATGGGAAAACCGATGCCGATGCGAGGGCTGATTTTCCACTTCTTCTCCGCCCGGGGTGCCTCTACAAAATTGCCATCGTCGTCGAGGTAGCCGTACTTGGCGACCCTCCCCGTCCAGAGACCGTCACCGTTGCCGTCTACAAAGTATTCGTGGTCATCTTCGTTGTCGAAGAAGCCGTTAGGGGTGTCGCTAAAGTTCTCGCCGTCGTCGTATTGGCCGTTGCCGTTAGCGTCGCTGAACGATTCTCCTACATCCCACCTGCCGTTGGGAGTATCGGTCCAGTCCCATACGCCGTTGCCTGTGTCGGTGAAGATTTCACCATTATCGTACTGGCCGTTGCTGTTGACGTCTTCAAAGTATTCACCCGAGTCCCATGCGCCGTTACCTTGGTCATAGAATATTTCTGGACCGGCGTTACCTGACGTAAAATTGCCGTTTTCATCTACCCATACGAGGGAACGCAGGGGATCGGGGAAACTGCTCTTGGGATCCACATAGTCCCACCGCAGGCTGAGGTTAACAATCCAGTCCCGGTATTCGATTTTGTCCTTGATGTAGAGACTTTTCTCCTCCGGTTTGTTGTGCCAGTTGACATAGCTGGCGTCGCTGGCGAGGCCCCAGATGCCACCTCCATAACCGCTGATCTGGTAGTCCGACAGGTCGTGCTTCTTGATCTCACCTCCGATCTGCAGCTGGTGAACCGGTGTAATCTGGGAGACGAAGTTGGCTTGGAGCGTTGTCGTGTTGGAGGTAGAGTTAGTATAGGAGATGTCTTCTGACTCAGTCCATCTGACGGAATCACCGTTCAGATCGTAGATGGGATAACTGCCGAAGAACTCGTAATTGGATGTCCCTTCGAAAGCTGATGTCCGGAACCAGGGGGTGGCGCCGTAGTTGTATTCCCCGTCGCCGTCCACATCGGTGAATTCTTCACCCTCGCGCCAGACACCGTCGCCGGCGATATCGATAAAGTAGTCGCCGTCTTGCGGATCATAAACACCGTCTTCATTGGCATCATAGACCAGAATGTCTGTGCTGCCTGCACGGTAAACTCCGTCGGGTTCATCGACGAAAGGCTCGGCGTAAAAACTCCACCACCGATCCATTACACCTTCTTCCCCCGGGGTCGGCAGGCCGTCCAGTTCGCCCTCATCCGGTCCCGTCCAGATACCGTCGCCATTCACGTCCACAAACGCCTCGCCCGGATCCCAGGTGTAGTTACCGTTGTCATCAGAGAACGATTCGGAAAAAATGCCGTCCATGCCGGTATCATAAACGCCTATGTCCCACTGGCCGTCATCGTCTATATCCTGGAACGGTTCTCCCTCTGTGTAGGCACCGTTGCCGTCCACATCGGCGTACGGTTCGTACGACCGCCAGTATTGATTAATCTTGGTGGCATCTTCCGTGTACCACATTTCACGATTCTTCATATACTTATCAAGGCCCGATCGTGTATCCGTTACAAAACTTGAAAACTTGATGTTATAGAACGTCTTCGGCGACAGTGTGTGACTCAGTGTCACATAGTAAAGATCGCTCTCATCCCAAGTGGGAGCCAGATTGTCCTGTACGAGACGAAAGCTCTGGCTGTATGATCTCCGCTTGATGCGGTTGAGAATGCTGGCGGTTGTAATCTTAATACCTGACAGAGGTCTGAACACCAGTTTGGCGTTAATCCTGATCTCGTTACGGAAGGTGCCATTCTTAGAGACAAAGCCCTTCACCAGTGGCTCCTCCTTGTCACCGTCCATATCCATATCGTGAATATCACTGACATATTCGTCGCCATCTTCCTCGTCATAAACACCGTCGTCGTCCACGTCGGTCAGCAGGATCGGTTTGGGGAATTTGCTTCTGGAGAGATAGGTGTTGGTGTTGTACGAATCGCCGGAGATGAAGAAGGTGGCAAAATCTTTCTTCAGAAATGGAATGGGTATCGGTCCGCCGACAGACGCCTCGATTCTATGGCTGTCCCAGTCAAAATCAGGTGGCGCATCAGAGAAGAGGCGACCGAACTGATCGGTTGCGAACCTTATGGAACCGCTCAGCTTGTCCGTCCCTTCCTTGGTGAGGATATTGACCACACCGGACATAGCGTTGCCGTATTCAGCGTCGAAAGCACCGGTGACGATGGAAAGTTCTGAAATACCGCTGCGCGTCACATCTGATGCGGTGCCTCCGAAGATGGGGTCCAGGACAAGGAATCCGTCAACAAGATAGGCGACCTCGCCGGTCCGGCTGCCGCGGATATGAATACCGGTGTTTGAATTGTGATTCTCTACTACACCGGCCACTGTCGTCATTATATCCTGATAAGAGTTGACCGGCATGTTTTGGATCTCCTCGGCAAGAACCGTGGATGTGGTGGCTGTCTCATCCTTTACGATCACCGGTCGTTCAGCCGTGATGATGACCTCTTCCCCTTCAATTGCTGTCTGCTCCAGTTTAATATCGGCGGTAGTGGTATGATCGGCCAGGACTGTAACATCGACCATTTCCACTGTTTTGAAACCGATCATACTGGCGATAACGGTGTATTTACCGCCGCGTACATTAAGGATTGTGTAGTTGCCGCTAGCATCGGTGGCGGCGCCCAGCGGTGTGTTCTTGAGTAAGACGTTGACACCTACGAGGGGTTCACCTGTGGCGGAGTTTACTACGATACCCGTGATCTTCCCGGTGACACCTGCCGTCAAAGGTACAGCGGTGGTAAAAATGAAAAGAGAGAGCAGGATAGCTTTAGTTGTCTTCATGAA
The DNA here is from genome assembly GCA_030743815.1 of Candidatus Neomarinimicrobiota bacterium. Lineage (NCBI taxonomy): Bacteria > Pseudomonadati > Fidelibacterota > Fidelibacterota bacterium. The sequence continues at coordinate 11,067 of JASLRT010000005.1, forward strand.
GATCCTTCCCGAGAAACAACGCAGTGGTATCTTCTTGAGTTTACATTGCCATTAGCTATCTGTCAAGGTTAAAAGGAAGTGTCCCGCTATTTACCACTTTAATAGGGAGTCAGCATTGGTTACATTCATGTCAGTAAATCAGGAAACTCTATGCGGGGTCGAATCCTTTACTATCCATTATTGCTCTCTACGTTTTCCGTCTCCCTTTCGGCGGACGCCTTTAACGTGGATGTGGACTTAGCCCAGTTTCGCTACCAGGGCGATGCCAACTATCTAGAGATTTACTATGCGTTTGATGAAACCCAGATCAGCTACAGCCAGGGTGACGAAGCGTTTGAAGGGGGGATAATACTCCACGTTACTGTTCAAAAAGCGGAAGAGGAGTCCGCGGCTGTCGATAATGTCTGGCAGATTCCTCACACCGTCCCTGACACTGTTTTCCGGAGCGGAGGTAATTCGGTGGTAGGTGTGGTGGGACTCACCATTCCAGTTGATGTGCAGACTTTAACTGTTGAAAGTATCGATATGAACCAGCACGCCAACCGCTCTGAAACCGCTCTTGAGATTGAGCGCAAGACTTTCCATTCCTCAGAGACAACCTTAAGCGATATCGAACTTTGTTCATCTGTGCGCCGTGCCGCCAGTCCTACGGGAAGCATCTTCTATAAGAATTCTCTTGAGGTAGTGCCAAATCCAGGCCGGGTCTATGGTGATGATCTTCCTTCCCTCAACTATTACATTGAAGCGTACAATCTCCTGACTGACTCTCGCGGTGGTCTTTATCACACAAAAGCAGCGGTGATAGACAGACAGGGGAAAGAACTTCTCGTCAAAACTCGGAAGAAACGCCGCACCAGCGAATCGAGCGTTGAGATCGGTTTTCTGAATGTTTCATCTCTCGCGCTAGGAATCTATAACTTTGAGTTCAGTATAACCGACTCAGTTGGGAAAGTTGCTATATCAGCAAAGAAAGAGTTTTATATTCTTGGTGGAGGTCCGCTAGCCGGTCAAATAACGCTGCAAAGGCTGGCGCAACTTATGGCTGAAGTGTACGGTACGATGACGCCAGATGAACTGAACAGGGAGTTCAGTATGGCAGAACACATCGCCAGCGATCAGGAACAGGACTATTATGCTTCTCTCTCTTCAGCGGAAGAAAAGAGAAGATTCTTGTTTGAGTTCTGGGAACGCCGCGATCCGTCGCCCGGTACGTTCGAGAATGAGATGAAGCTGGAGTATCTGCGAAGGGCGGAATATGCCAGCCAAGCCTTTTCCACCGGCCGCAAGGAGGGGTGGCAAACCGATCGCGGCAGAGTCTATATAGTTTACGGTCCACCCGATGAGTACGATCGCCATGCCGCTGACATGGCTATGAAGCCGTACGAGATCTGGCTATATCATGACCTTCAAGGCGGGGTTCAATTTGTGTTTGGCGATATTCTCGGATTTCGAGACTACATTCTGATTCATTCCACACACCGGGACGAGTTGCGGGACGACAACTGGAAGCTTCAGATCAAGGAGAATTAATCTATCTTCAGACGCCAACTCAAAACCTTGAAGGTTCAAGACCGCTTGACTTTTCGAGTTCGTATGTGGATTGAAACCTTCAAGGTTTGTAGCAAGTAGTGACTCTGTGGCGAACTATTTGTTTTAAGGAGTTTCCCCCGCTCGCTGTTGCCGGGCTGGCAGTTCTCTTTCTAGTTACCCTGTTTCTCGTCTTCTTCCTGAAATCCGACAGCGAGGGGGAAACGCCACTGCAGCAGGAAACCAGCGCAAGTCTTGAAGAACTGGGCATAATCCCGTTTCCACCCGTTCGGAGCATAGAGGAGGAGAGCCGAATCACTTTCGACGATTTCGCCGGCGAGAATGAATGCAGGGAGTGTCATGAAGACGAATACAATTCGTGGCAGAAATCTACACACGGAAACGCCGGCGGAGAGCCGTCGCCGGAGCGAATCATCGGTCAATTCGATGGGAAGCCGCTCCAGTTCAAAGATGCGGAAGTTGTCCCTTCGGTAACAGGCGAAGGGGAGTACCGGTTTACCGTACGGCAGACCGGCCAGGCCGAAAAGGTCCTGACGGTGGATGCTGTTATCGGCGGCGGACACATGATCGGCGGCGGCACTCAGAGCTATTTCTCCAAGTTCCCTGATGGCACTCTGCGCATGCTGCCACTTGACTTTATCCGAGATGAAAACATCTGGTTTGTCCAGTTGAAAAAGGGGGATGTCTGGACTCATGTAAACAGAGAGATTGCTCTAAGTGACCTGACTCACTGGCCGCCGTTCAGAATCCTAGGTACCCATTCCGATTTCTCCAACTGCCAGAACTGCCACGGCAGTCAGATTCAGGTGGCATATGACGCCTCGGCAGCGAGAGTCGAGACGAGGTTCACTACGCTTGCCATCAATTGCGAATCGTGCCACGGCCCCGGAAGACGACACGTGGAACTGGCCCGGAGCGAAAATCTGCGGCAAGGAGATATTGGATTGCCCTCTCTTTCCGCGCTTAATAAGGATCAGTCACTGAACGTCTGTTTTCAGTGTCATGCCGTGAAGGACGTTTTGAGAGACGGCTATCTCCCCGGGATGGAGCTGGAGCGCTACTACTCCCTGAAGCTGCCGATCCTGGGCAACAATCCCTATCTCCCTGATGGACGGGTAGCCTCATTTGCCTATCAGCAGAATCATCTCTTCAGCGACTGCTACCTGAGCGGCTCCATGACGTGCGTTGACTGTCACGATCCTCATTCGCAGGACTACCGCGACATCAATGGGAATCGGCTTGATGGAAGATTCGACGACCGTCAGTGCACAGGATGCCATGCGGGGAAGAGAGCGTCTCCCGAAGACCACAGCCATCACGCGCCCGATTCACCGGCGAGCCGTTGCACTTCGTGCCACATGCCTTTTTTGCAGCACCGCGGCATCGGCGGGCAGCTTAAATTTGCCCGTTCTGACCACACCATATCCATCCCGCGGCCGAAGTTTGATGCTATGCTCGGTATCCATAATGCGTGCGGACAGTGTCATGCCGATAAGAGTGCCGACTGGCTGCAGGCGAAGATGGAGGCGTGGTACGGTGAACTGAAGCCTCGCAACAACAGCGTAGAAGGAATCCTGAAGGTGAGAACAGAACATGACCGTAGCGAGGCGGCAGAACTGCTGCTGCACCACGACTCGCAACATCCTGCGGCACAGGTGATGGGGCTGGTTCTGTTCGTCAACAATTTCCTCTCCCCGGACTTGGAGTCCCTCGAACCGGAAATCATAGAAGAGTTGAAGATGCTCTCCACCAGCGGCGATCTCGACGTCAAAGCTCTTTCTCTCGCAACACTACACTACTGTTGCGGCGCAGATTCGTCCATCCGGCAGTTCCTTGAGGAAAAACTGGGAGGCGCGGCCGACGATGAACTTCCGCTGCGGATGCGGTGGACAATTGCTCTCGATGATCTCGGTTCACTCCACTCAGAGGCGGGAGAGACTGATTTCGCTATTACTGTTCACAGGAGGGCACTGGAAGTATCCTTGGACGATCCAACCGCTTGGTTCCATCTCGGCAGAGATTATGAGCGTGAGGGGAGCTGGCGTCTGGCCGAAGCTTGTTACGGGAAAGCCAGTGAGACTAGAGCGACCGATTGACAGGTTATACTCGGTTGGAGCTGGTTCTCATTGAACACGGACGCGGGACGGTTGCAAGTGGCGCAGTCAGAAACCACTGAAATATGACTCCGGGAATAGAGAGGTCAAACAGCTATTTGAAGCGTCAGAAAGGCCCGATAGACGCTATTTTTAGTGTCTTGGGTCTTTTCTTGACATATATTAGTAGTAGGGTATATATTCAACAACGGTATAGAAGTCCAACAGGTACCGAGGTAAGGGAGAAACTGTCATGTTTCCCTCACAGCGGATTTTGAAGATGAGGCATAGAGGTGCCCTGTTGTTTAGATCAGGGGTCAAAGGAGAAGAACTTGAAATGAAGTTGAGAACACCAAGTTTTATTGCTATTGCTCTGGTTACATTTTTTTTCAGCGGCTGTATCGAGCTTGATAAGACACTGATTGAGCCTATAGATTATAAGGCTGAAGCGCGCTTTATCAATCTGTCGAGTCTCGGCTCGGCCACGGTAAAACTGACCGATGTGGGCGCCTCTTTCGGTTCACTCGGAGCGGGTGAAGCCAGCACATATGAAGAAATTGATGCAGGCTCACGCACCCTGGAGATACAGTTTTCTGACAGCGGTGTTGACACAACCTTGCAGATGGTCTTTGTGACTGAAAAGAAGGGCACAGTTTTTATGCTTGGTGATACATCGTCAGGTTTAAAGTTAGCTAATGTTCAGGAGAGATACACTTTTGGTGACCCCACAAAAGCGGACACTGTTCTCGTGCGCGTTCTTAATGGGTCTGTCGCTTTTGCCGATCTTTCTGTGAGTGCTTCCGGCACCAGTTCGAGTTTCAGCGCCGCTGCCTCCTATGGCTCGGCGTCATCCTACAGCGCGGTTCTCCCCGGAGAGTACGCTTTTGACATCGCAGTGAGTGATTCCACGGTGATGACGGACACGCTCACTCTTTCCGGCAGCGCAAGATATACGGTTGCCATTTACAGTCAGGTGAAAGTATTTCAAGATGATTAATCCTTGGGTGGAGACTAAAACAAGAAGGGGAAGTAACATGTTTAGAAAAATATTTCAGGTTGTTGCATTTGCGGCGATTATGATCTCGGCGGCGTTCGCTCAGTACGGCACTATTTCCGGTACGGTGGTGGATCGTGAAACCGGTGAAACTCTCATAGGAGCCAATGTAATAGTTATCGGGACGTCTCTTGGTGCAGCCACGAATCTTGACGGTAAGTTCAATATTGTGAACATTCCGGCAGGTTCGTACGCCGTAAAGGTAACCTATGTAGGTTACCAGGAGTTGACTGTCAGCAACATCAGGGTGGTGGACGGTCTGACAGCGTACGTGGAAGACCTGGAGTTGGCGTCAGAGGCCCTCGAGACCGAGCCTATTCTGGTGGTGGCGGAGAGACCGCTTGTGGAGAAAAGCGCTACCAATGCTATCCGGATTCTTACCTCTGATGAAATGGAGAACATGCCCGTGCGGGGAGCTCAATCTTACTTCACTCTTCAGCCGGGAGTTGTCTTACAGAATAACAGGGTGCACATTCGCGGCAGCCGCGGCGACGAAGTGGGCTATATTATTGAAGGTGCATCGACAAAAAATATCTACAGCCGTGATGGAGGAAACTTGATCAATACGATTCCCGAAGCACTGGAAGAGGTACTGGTGCAGGCCGGCGGTTATGCGGCTGAGTTCGGCGAAGCCAACGCCGGTATCGTTCAGATGAACTTCAAGACGGGATCGGAGCAGTATCATTTCTCCCTGCAGGCCGAGACAGACAACTTCGGTAACTATCCCGGAGAAACTTTTCTGGACACCTATTCCTACGGCTATTCTGATGCCGTTTTTACCGTCAGTGGACCTCTCCTGCTTAAGAATGTAAAGTTCTTTCTCTCCGGCGAAAACTACTTCACCCGTGACTATGCACCCATGTTCTGGTACGGATCACCTGAATTATGGAGTGATGGCGATTCTATGGGCGTGGTATACGATACGGGTCTCAGAGGCGGTGATAAATCGGATTCTGAAACACTCCATTGGATGCCTGGCAATGTTAACGGCAGGCTCAGAAACCGTAACACTGTCAACGGTACCATTCTGTTCGATTTCAAAAGACTCCTCGTAAGAACGGCGGTTGCGTTTTCGGATCAGAAGTCAAAGAGCAACAGTCTGCCCCTTATGAATCTCTTTTCTCTGGACAGGTTCAGTCAGTCTGACGCAACCGAATTATTGGTGAATACGAAGGTCAGCTTTTTCCTTAATCCGCGCAGCTTTATTGAGTTAAATGTCAATTTCGTGGATGATCGTAGTAACTGGTACGACCCGCATTTTAAGGAAGACCTGCTTGCTTATGGGGACAGCCTGAAGGTGGCACAGTACGCTGAAGCGAACGGCTTGGATTGGGCTAATTACATGAATTACACCAGCATCCCGCGCGACTACGATTTTTACGGTTTCCCGTTCAACCGCCCTGGAACTCCAATGTCAGGCTATGGCAAAACCCTGATGACAAAGAATGCGGGATCCTTGGCTTTCACGACCCAGATGAAGAATCACGAGCTGAAGGTGGGCGGTGAAGTGAATAATTGGACCATGCGCCGATTTTCATACGGCAGCGGCGGCCTGCGCGGTTTGCTCAGTTACTTTCGTCTGAATCCTGATAAAGCCAGGGAAAAGGAGGATGATCTCGTCAATATCATCCGGCAGCAGGCTACCCCCAACATTTACGGCTTTGATGAATTCGGCGGCCTCACTGATGAAGGTAGTGACGGCCCGAAACACCCGCAGACAATGGGGATCTATCTTCAAGATAAGATTGAGTACAATGATATGATCATTAATGCCGGCGTGCGCTACGATTATCTCTATATGGACGACTTTGTTCATAATGATCCCACAAGACCGGAATTCGACAGGGATGAATACACCGTAACGAACATTGAAAAGAGCAAGCCGCACACGTATTTGTCGCCAAGATTGGGATTCTCCTTTCCTGTCACTGACAGGACGGTGTTTCACATGCAGTATGGGAAATTCGTCCAGACTCCCGGCCTCGACGTAGCTTATCGCGGTCTCGCCTATACCGCATTCGTGTTGACAGGCGGATACTACTTTACGAATCCGGTGGCATACGGCCTTGAGCCGGTGAAGACGACACAGTATGAAATTGGCTTTACGCAGCAGTTCACCGACTTTGCCGCCTTTGATGCAACCGCTTTCTATAAGGATATCAAGGACCAGGTGCAGTACGACATAGTTCGGGCGGAGGCCGGTTGGGAGATTTCCTCCTATCCCATCTACTCAAACCAGGATTTTGCCACGACAAAGGGAATAGAGTTTCAACTCCGCCTGCGCAGAGTGAGCCGTATCATGGGAATGATTAACTACACGCTCCAGAGCGCCCGAGGGACCAACTCGTTTTCGCAGAGTGCCGGCGGTGCTATCGAAGGCCCCGGTGGAATTCCATCGAAGATGACCATGCCGTTAGCGTATGAGCAGACTCATAAGGGGAATATAAATCTTGATTACCGCTTCGGTCGCGGAGAGGGCGGGCCCATCTTAGAAAGGTTCGGACTCAATATCTTGATGACCTTCAACAGCGGTCACCGCTTTACGCTGGCTAAGACGCCCGGCGGATTGGGGCAGGAAGACGCCTCTTCGGGCGGTATTCTGAATGACGGCGACGCCCGTCAGAGGGCACCTGTGGAACCGATAAACTCGTCAACGACACCGTGGTTCTTCAATATTGACTTGCGTATGGACAAAACGGTGACTGTCGCGGGGCTGGACCTCAACATCTACACCTACGTGCAGAATCTGTTAAACATGCGGAATATCGTCAATGTTTATTACGCCACGGGCAACGCCTCCGATGACGGTTTTCTCACGAGCAAAGATGGTCAGCAGGTGGTAGCCGGGTATGGTGAACGATTTGGCGATCTCTACGAGACTGTCAACCTGCAGAACCGCCAGCACAATTTCTGGCTGAACGGTTTTGACCTCTATGGATCACCGCGGCAGATTCGTTTTGGTGTGAGACTGGAACTCTAACTTTTCTGAATAAGATATCAGGAGAATAACAAGAATGAAAAAGGTAACAACCTCCTTATTGATCCTGCTTCTTCTCATCGTGCCGGGTTTGGCCAAGGAAGAACGGGAAAGCGGCCCACCAGCTCTTTACAGAGCAAATGAAGTTGACGGTCCTGCTCAGTCAGTAATTAACATCAATAATCTGACGGTCTGGGTGCGGGGCGATGGCTTTCATGACTGGGTAGTAGACGGTTCGTGGAACGGGACATTTCCCAAAGGAACGGCCGGCGCCATTTTCTCGGAAGGGATTGTATGGGCCGGGAAAGTTCAAGACGGCGGAACTGTGGAGTTGAGGTCTGGCGGATCGACGTACAAGTCAGGCAATATAGCCGGAAGAATCCTTACCGACGCTTCCGGAGCGGTCACCGGCCGCGAGGATGACAGCGACCCCTCAGTACGCCCCTACCGCGTGCGTCCCGATTTTCAATCAGTTGATTTGAGCGACGATGCGGCAAACTTCTTTCTGATTCCGGTGGGGAACGTTACAGACGCCGATATAGAAGTGATATATAACCAGTATGATATTGACTGGGTGAACTGGCCTTGGGATAGAGGTGCACCTTATGACGATCGTGATGGAAATGGTGTCTATGAGGCGGATCCCGATGGCGACGGAGTCTACGGTGAATTGGAGGTGAGTGAAATTGGTGATACCACCTACGCCGAAGACATCCCCGGAATAGGGGGAGCCAGTCAGACTCTCTGGACGGTCTATAACGATCTTGACGAAGGTCAGAACATCGGCATCTATGGTGCCCCTTCCACTGGTCTTGAAGTGCAGGAGACTTACTGGGCGTATGCCCTGGCAAATCCCCTTGGCAGTACCGTTTTCAAACGGGTACGCCTGATATATAAGGGTACGCCCGATACTCCGAACGATGCCGTCGTAGAGGAGATGTACATCGCTCAATGGTCCGATCCTGATCTAGGCCAGTATACGGACGATTTTGCCGGTGGCGATTCTTCTCTCAGCCTGGGATACGTCTATAACGGCAGCAACAACGATGCGGTCTGGGATTCCTGGGGGATGGCACCCCCGGCGGCCGGATATGACTTTCTTCAGGGGCCGGTAGTGGCTAGCGAAGGCGATACGGCGTTATTTAATTTCAAACCTCTTCCGGGATATAGAAATTTGCCCATGACAACGTTTACATTCTTTGCTGCCGGTTCACCAAGATCAGACCCAGACCTGAATGACTATGCCGGGACGCAACAGTGGTACAATCTGATGCGGGGGTGTGAGCCGCGACCTGAATATCCCACGTGCGATCCTCTCTACGATAATCTTGGTGACCAGACGAATTTTGAGCTTGCCGGCGACCCGGTGCTCGCTTCCGGTGACCGGGACGGGATACCCACAGCTTTTAACGACAGAAGATTCCCTCCTGGGGACAGGCGGCTGGTGCTTGCCACAGGGCCGTTTACATTGGCCAAGGGGGACACTCAGGAAGTCGTTGTGGCGCTCATAGGTGCCGCGGGTGAAAATTTCCTCCAGAGTGTCGCTATCCTCAAGTTCAACGACAACTTTGCGCAAGAAGCTTACGACAACGTCTTCGATCTGCCCAGCGGTCCACCAGCTCCCAACGTTAATGTTGTTGAGCTCGATCAGCAGATCGTCCTCGAATGGGAATCTGATGAAGAAGCTCGCATCAATACGGAGAGTAGTAATTTAAAGGGGTACAAGTTCGAGGGCTATAATGTCTATCAGCTTCCCAGCGCAACGGCCACGAAGGAGGATGGTGTTCTATTGGCGACGTACGATCTGGAGTCCTCTCCCGGCTACATCTTCCAGGACGTCTTTGATCCCAGTGCCGGCGTGGCGGTCAATAAACCGGTACAGTTTGGCATCAACAGCGGTCTTACACGCTACTATAGCGTGTCGACTGACGCCTTCACCAACAAACCACTTGTCAACGGTAAAACATACTACTTTGTTGTGACAGCTTATAATCAGAACATGAGTGAGGATGTAAGCACTCATTCCCTTGAGAGTCCCGTCAGTCAGTCGTTGCGAGCGGTGATTCCGCACGCGCCCAATCCACAGACGATCTATCCCTATTCGCTCGGTGATACAGTTGTTGTGGCGAACAAGGTAGGGATCAATGATGCCATAGTAGTTCCTGTGATCATGGATCCTGACGCGCCGGCTGGAGAGACTTTTGAAGTGAGGTTTACTGTTGATGAAGTGGCGGGAACCAAGATATGGGATCTCTTGCGGACAGATACGTCTCCTGAAGATACACTTGTCGGACAGTCCTCGACTTTTGACTCAGCAACTGAACACCGGTTTCTCGGTAAAGGCGGTTTTGTGCTTGAGCTGGCGGATGCGCCGGCGGGCATTCGTTCTGTGAAGGACGGTGACGTCAGTGTAGCCGGTGAACCTTATGAGGATAGCGGTTACTACATTGCTGGTTCTGTCACGACGCTGGCGGGGCCAGCTGTGGACGAAAGTGACTATGAGATCAGGTTTACTTCCGGCGGAAGCTGGGCCCTGACGGGCGCTCCGTTGCCGGCAACCTATTTTGTGAACGTTCCATTCGAGGTGTGGGATCTCGGCATGCCGGACGACGCGTCCGACGATGTTCAGGTAATTGCATATTTTAATGACGCTGCTGAAGACGGCGAGTGGAACACAGCCGGCAACGACCAGATCGGCGGATATCCCGTCTTTGACAAGTTTCACATTGCCAAGGTTGAGTATCAAAGCAACCCTGATGATGTCAGCGCGCCGGATAAGGCTGCCATTTTCTTCTCTAATCAGTATAAGCCGGTGGATAATATCTTGTTTGTGGACTTGACCGGTACCAGTTCGCCTCCTGCAACAGGGACTACCATCTATTTCAATACCTTTAAAGCCATTAAGGATGGTGATATCAAGAGCTTTACCGTGGGAACGGTGGACAGAACGAATACCGGTGATGGGCCGAAGAGTCGCGTGCGACAGCAGGTGACAGTCTTTCCGAATCCTTATCTTGGTATGAATACTTGGGAGGCGAGTCGATTTGAGAAATTTGTCACATTCTCACACCTGCCAAACAAGGCTACTATCAACATCTACTCCCTGACCGGTGTTCTGGTGAGAACGATTGATAAGGATAGTGAAAGTCAGTTTGTCCGCTGGGATATGACCAACGGATTTAACCTGCCGGTTGCCAGCGGCATCTATCTGGCTCACATTGAGATGCCCGATCTGGGCGAGGAACTGATCCTCAAACTGGCTATTGTCCAGGAACAGCAAGTGTTGAGATCATATTAGGATTCTTCCAGTGCGAAGGAGGCATAAAGAATGAAGAAACTGGTTGTTTTAGTGGTATTTCTGGGAGTGATTTTTTCGCTCCATTCCCCAATCTGGGCCGGGAGTGAAAAGCGCGTAGGCACCAATGCCGGCGCCCAGCTCCTCATCCCCGTGGGCGCTAGGGATGTAGCTATGGGCGGCTCGGCCGTCGCTTATAGCTCGGGAATCGAAGCGCTCTACTGGAACCCGGCGGGACTGGTTCGCTCTGAGCATAATGCTGACCTGATGGTCTCGCGCATGGACTATATCGCTGATATCGGCGTCAACTATCTCGCCGTCGGCGGAAACTTCGCCGGTTTCGGCGCCCTCGGCTTCAGCCTGAAATCACTTTCGTTCGGTGATATCCCGGTTACCACAGAGGAAGCTCCCGATGGAACCGGAGGCGTGTTTTCACCCACATTCATGACTGCAGGACTGACCTACGCCCGACAGCTGACGGATCGTGTCTTTGTCGGCGCCACCCTCAATCTGATTAACGAGGAGATTGAACGTGTTAAATCGTCCGGCGTAGCCATGAATATCGGTGTTCAATATCAGGATTTTGTCAATATCCCCGGCCTCAACATGGGTGTGGTCATCAAGGATGTAGGTACACAGATGAAATACGACGGCCCGGGTCTCATGCGCATTACGACTGTTGACGGTGTATTAAGATACACCAAACTGGAAGCCGCCTCTTTCGACCTCCCTTCGACCATGGAACTGGGGATGTCCTACACACTATCACTCCCCGCCAACAGCGTGCTGCATCTGAACGGTGTTTTCCAGAATAATAACTACGCCAGCGATGAATACCGGCTGGGCGGTGAATACGCATTCAATAATCTCGCCTTCGTACGGGTGGGATACGTCTCGGCTGATCAATCTTCGGACGAGTATCTATACGGCATGTCCTACGGCGGAGGTCTAAAGTTGAACATTGCGGGACTCGATCTCACCGTAGACTATGCATACCGGGATGTGCAAGTTTTTGCGGCAAATCACATTTTTGCGCTCAAATTCGGGTTTTAAATAAAATTGTTGCATTGAATCTGATTTGAGGATAAACTACACCAAATTGTGCAGAGGAGATCTGCGCATAACTTCAAACAAGGAGGAACAGCAAATGAACAAGGTTAAGAGCATAGTGCTTCTTTTCCTGATGGTGGGTGTGGCTGTCGGTTCCAACGATTTTTTCATTGGTTCTGACGGTAAGCACTATACCAACCAGGAAGTGAAAGCACTGGAGGCGAAGATGCAGAGTCGCATCGATGCGAGTAAGCCGACTGCTACTCTTCGCGCCGACGACTTTTTGCTCGAGTGGCCTGACGGCGGTTCCATCGTCAATTTTGGTTTCGGCACACCCGGGGAAACCTGGGGCGATTCCATGGCGATCTGGATGCAGCCGCTGGCTAACGCAATCGTGAAGAAGATCGGTATCTTCAATGTAAACTTTGAAGGTACTTTCGAGTTTTTTCTTCACAAGTCCAACTATGCTGGTGAAGTTACCACATCAGCTTGTGCCAATGCGGCCGGCTGGGTTGGTCACTATCTGGATGCTGATGGAAACCAGACAGCTCCCGGTGAAGGCGGTACATGGTCTGCTGGAACCAACGAGTGTTTCAGTGAGGCTCCCATCGGTGCAGAAATCTGGCCTGGATTGGGTATTGGCGGCTATTCCCATACGCTGGATTCAACCAGTTTCATGGTATACACAGAGCTCGATTTTGAGTCGACTCTGGGTGTGTCTGAAGAAATTACGGATGAGTCTTTCTTCATTGATGCCCATGCCGTATCAACGGAAGGCTGGGGAATTGGCGCCTTGAATACGCCTGTACCACCTTACCACGGTTTTAAGTGGTATGTTGGATCTGGCACTGGCACCAGCGGTAATGGAGGCTGGCACATTCGTACCTACGGCTGGATGGTCTACGCCATGGTGGAATACACAGAAGATATCCCGCCCTTCATTAACTATGTGCAGGGTCTGCCGACAACACTGTCAACAGATGCCAGAACAGTGGAAGCCCACGTTGAGGATGCAAATCCTACAGGGGGCGCTGCCGGTGTGGAATCCGTCTCGCTAGTATACAGTGTGGATGGTGGTACAGAAGCGACTGTGGCTATGACGGCTACGGATGATACTACCTTCACTGGAAGTCTCCCAGGAGCATCTGCTGGAGAATCAGTTGCCTATTACGTTACAGCTACAGACGTTGGCGGTAATACAGCAACAAGCTCAGCGTTCACTTACAACATCTATGCCAAGGGCGCTACTGCAACCTACCTGATGCTCTTTGACGGTCTTTCCGGTGCTGGTTATCCCAGTCAGTACTACTTCTACGATGCCTACGGGCAGTACAAGGAGTGGTGGGGTACTGGCGCTGGCGATATCTGGGCCTACGGGGCTGCCACAGCAGAGCTTCTCGATCTGTATGATACAATCATCGAAATCACAGCACTTGGACCCATTGCCGGTAATGCAGTGGCAGTAAAGACGTGGCTGGATGCCGGCAGCAAGAACTACGTTCTGGCTGGCGACGAAGCCATGGGTGGCTATTACGGCTGGCCTGGAGCTCCGTATACAATAGGTTCGACAGCCGACGACGCTGATGCTTTCTTCACCTATCTTGGTGTTACCACCTATAACGGTGACATCAATTATGCCGCTTCTGGTGATCAGAATCTGCCGTGGGGCGTGCAAGCTGTTGAAGGTGATCTCATCTCAGGCGACCTGTACGCTGCTTTGACGTCGATCCCCACCACCCATGCCACTCCACGTGCGCTGATGTACGACCCTTATTATGAGATAAGCGCGACGAACTGGCTTGACGGTTTTGGTGTGGACGCCACAGTGACTACAGCCTTTACAGCAAGCGCCAGAGACACAGACACGTGGGGTACAGACGCGATGACTGTGGGTGCTTACAAAGCGGATGCAACCTTAAGCAACAAGGTGATGTTCCTCGGATTCGATCCACTATCACTCAACAGTGCGCCGTCGTACATCTGGTTTGGTGCAAGACCGGAAGGACCGCTATTCCAGGCAATGGAATGGTTTGGTGCCTTCTCATTGACAGTTGATGAAGAAGCGCAACTGCCAACCAGTTTTGCACTGCATCAGAACTATCCCAATCCGTTCAACCCTGTGACTACCATCAACTTCGAAATGCCGAAGGATGGTCAGGTGACTCTCTCGGTCTACAATATGCTGGGCCAGAAGGTGAGTACACTGGTGAATGGTGTCCGCAACGCCGGACAGCACTCAGTTACCTGGAACGGAATGGATGATAACGGTCAGGCTCTGGCCGCCGGTCTCTATATGTACAGAATCGATGCCGGTGACTACACAGCCACCAAGAAGATGGTTCTGTTGAAGTAACATCATCTTCATCTGTTAGTTTGATAAAAAAAGGCGGCTTTTCAGCCGCCTTTTTTTTATCTTCAGCGCTGATTCTTTGATGGGAATCGGGTGACGATGGGCTTTCACAGGGTCGGGAGACTCCGTGAGACGGTTCATTGTTGAGAAATATGATCAAAGTAGAGGAGTGGTGTATCAAAATGAGACGGTATAAGGATTTCGTTCGGATATTTAGTTTATCGGTTGTTACCACTTTTTTTGCTTGTACACCGAGGATGGGTGAAAAAGATGTTGTCTCAGTGGACAGACAGGTTTTTTCAGCGGCCGAATTCTTCACTGAAGAGAGTGAAACAGAATTCGGGGCTTTTCCTGATTCCAGCCGGCGCGAGGCTGTTGCAAGATTTGCCAAACGCAGGATCATCTTTCTTGAGAGTAAAAAGAGGGGTATTCCGTTAAAAGAAGCCGTGGCGGTACAACTTGCGGTGCTCGGAGATAATGCTGTCGTAGAAAAGATTCTTGAAGATGAAGTGTGGAGTCAGCTCATGTCCGATTCATCCCTCAGAATCCTTTATGATCGGCTAGGACGGGAAATAGGGCTCCATCACGTTGTGCTGACTTATGAAGGTTCCAACCGTTCAGTCTCTGATCGTACCGAAGAAGAAGCCATGAACCTCATCAGGGAGATCAGGGAGAAGGTTGTCAGCGGGGAGATGAAGTTCTTCGAAGCGGCAAAAGAGTACTCTGAAGATCCTGCACGGTTCAATGATGGTTATGTTGGCCAGATCAAATGGGGAGAGTTCTTTGAGCCCCTCCAAAGTGTCGCCTTTTCTCTAGATGCCGGGGAGATTTCCCATCCAGTCAGATCCAACGTTGGCTATCATATAGTGCGCGTTACCGGCGGAAAGAAGATTTCGCTCCCCGATTACGATGAGATGCTCCCCCAATTGCAGGGGTTCCTGCGCGGCGGCCGCGGACACGAATTCAAGCTTGAACTGGAACGATTTGAATCCAAGTTGCGCAAAATCTATGCTGTCAGATTCAATACAGATCACGTCCAGCAAGCCTACAGGGAACTGATAAAGATCCACGGTGACAGGGAAGGATCGCCCAAAGTAACCGAAATACCTGAGATGACGGCCAATGTGGTTATGTGCGTCGCTGGGGGGGTCCCTGTGGATTTGAACTGGTTTAAGGCACGGATTGTCCGTTTCAGCCCTTTCCTCACTTCTTCCATCATTTCCTCTGAAGAGACCCTTGTTATGAGCCTGGAGCACATCTTATTCCGTTTTCTGGCGCAAAAATACGCCGAAGATAACAGAGATGAGTCTTGGTTTCAAGATGCTGAACGTCTGAAGAAGCGCCGTGAATATGAGCTTCTTATGCAGAAACTGCTCGATGAACTTGGGCGGGATGATTCTGAATCGACACCAAAAGAGCTGCTCGATTCGGTTATTTCGCGCCACGCCATTCGCATCAATGAGGCATTTCTGAAGCAGCCGCGCTGAAGAGGTGGTCTGAGCGTATGCGGAGGTTTGTGCATTAATAGAGAACTCGGAGTTCGATGAAGGCAGGAGAAAGAGAGGTAGTCTTTATTCTGTTTCCTCTCCTCAGATGGAGAATCACCGGCACTATTCGCGGCTGAAGACTGTTCCCAATAGGTCTAGAAGTTTGGCGTGGGCAAATCCCTGACCGAGAAATCTTTCCCCATTTTCGTCTTGGATGATGATTTCGAAATGGAGATGAGCACCCTTCTTTGTCCCTTTAGCTCCATCGCTGGTGCCGCTGTTACCCACCAGGCCCAGTAATTGACCGCGCTTCACACTGTCACCTGCCCGGAGGTCGCCGTTGATCTCCGCAAGATGTGCGTAGATGGAAATAATCCGCTTACCGGGAACGATCTTCAGGCCGTGGTCGAGGAAGATACTCCGGCCGAGGAGAACATGCTCAAAGACGTCCGAAGGGGTTCGCTTGATGGTCGCCGCTTTATCAAGTAGTGATTCACGGAATTCATTGGTGATTTCCTGGTATCCTTGGTCAGCTCGGATAACAATACCGTCAGCCACTGCCCGGCTCTCTTTGCCGTATGGTGCTGGAAAGTCAATTCCGCGGTGAATGCCGCTGCGGTAGGAGCGGGGTGCGTTGGGCAGCAGGTTTGGCCGCTCTGGAACATCAACGCCGGCACAGGGGAGGAGGAACGTACCGGGAGAGAGGTAAGCAAAGTCGTCCCACAGTGGTGCCGATACCGCCATGGGAGCGTGGTCAGTTGCTTCAATCTTCATATATTCACCGAGCAGTTCTTTTGCTAGCAGCGCCAATCGTAAGGAATCTTCAGCAAAAGTCACCGTGATGCTGGTGGCATCGGAGATCATCTCCCGCAATAGGTGGGCGTCAAGCTCTTCGCGGATAACAAGATTGTGCAGGCGCCCGGCTAATTCGCTGCGGAGTGAGTCATTTCCTATGCTCTCGAAATAGTCTTCATAAATAATCCTTTCCCTGGCTGAGGTGACTATTTCGTCCATCTCATCTCCCGGAATAGTAGCGCCGTGAGGAACGGAGATAAGTATATTCTTGCCGTCGTCATCAATTCTGTGGCTCATTTCCGGTGGAGGTAAGGGTTGTTCCTCAGCCGTGGGCGGTGGTGAAGATATCTCTTCAACGACGGGGGGCGGTGTCACCAGATGCGTACACCCCATCAGAATGAACAGCGATGCGATAAACGGAAGTTTCAAAGCTTGTGGGAGATTACTTATTCGGATTAGGTCGAAGAGAGGTGCTCTTTCAATTGAACAAGTGCTTCCTGATATACTGTTGGCGGGCGCCCTTTCTTGACGTCTATCGCCACCTCGTTAAAGATGGATCCGTCTCCGTAATCATCCACGAAGAATTCAGTCGTGAAGTGAATCTCCACCGTGGGGATGTTGATCAGCTTTAGAGTGTCGAGAATGTCGTAGTGCGATTTTGCCCACGGTCCCGGCGTAAACAGCAGTCCATTGGCCCAGTTGCGATTGCGCTGCAAAAACGTGATCGCCTTTGTGGAATCATGCGTCTGAAGATTCTTTAGTGTTACGTTGAGTTCTCTCGCCTTCTCCCTCAGGGATCTATCGATTTTATCCAATGTCACCCGTTCACCGGTCACAGCCGAGCGGACGCCGATGAGGTTCAGGTTTGGACCGTGCAGCACAAGGATGTTCATTAGTTCTCTATGACATTCCTGAAGTAATCCACTGTCTGTTTAAGGCCTTCACTGCGGTCAGTTGTCGCTTCCCAGTTTAACCTTTCTTTTGCCAGGGAAATATCAGGTTGTCGCTGCGTAGGATCGTTCTCAGGCAGGGCTTCAGACGTCACCTCGCTGTCAGAGCCTGTCAACTGAATGATTTCATCAGCCAGTTTCTTGATGGTGATCTCATCAGGATTGCCTAGGTTTACCGGCCCGATTAAATCTTCCTGTTCCATCATGGTGATCAGTCCTTCTACCATATCGTCCACGTAACAGAAGGAGCGGGTCTGGCTACCGTCGCCGTAGATTGAGATTGGTTCGTTCTTCAAAGCGGCCACTATAAAATTGGAAATGACGCGGCCGTCGTCCAGTGCCATGCGCGGGCCGAAGGTGTTGAATATCCTGACCACACGAATATCGAGACCGTGCTGACGGTGGTAATCGAAGAAAAGGGTCTCCGCCGCCCGCTTCCCTTCGTCGTAGCATGCCCGCGGTCCAGTTGGGTTCACGTGTCCCCAGTAGTCCTCTGGCTGAGGGTGAACTTGCGGCATGCCGTAGACTTCCGAGGTGGAGGCCTGCAGGATCCGTGCCTTTGTCCGCTTGGCCAGACCAAGCATATTGATACAGCCGTGGACACTTGTCTTGACGGTCTGAACAGGATCTCTCTGGTAGTGGATGGGACTGGCAGGGCAGGCGAGATTGTAGATCTGATCCACTTCAACGTACAGCGGGAATGTTATATCGTGGCGCAAAAATTCAAAATAATGATGTTCCAGTAGGTGCTCGATGTTTTCCTTCCCGCCTGTGAACAGATTGTCGACACAGAGCACCTCATTG
Source organism: Candidatus Neomarinimicrobiota bacterium (assembly GCA_030743815.1). NCBI lineage: Bacteria > Pseudomonadati > Fidelibacterota > Fidelibacterota bacterium. The sequence goes on from JASLRT010000005.1 coordinate 29,470, forward strand.
CTGCGCTCCAGAAGTTTTTCGCACAGGTGAGAGCCGATAAAGCCCGCTCCGCCTGTTACCAGGATACTATTCATAGTTTAAGCCTTTTCTCATTCTGATTCTTGATGTTTCAGTGGTTAGAATCGTGTTATCTCTCTGATGTATTATCATTCTGTGGCGGAAGTTACGAAAGCGGAGGTTTTTTAGTAAACATACCAAAATGGTCGCCTCTTACCACTGTAGATGGACTTTTACGCCCCGCAAAATCATCGCCTCTGTAATGCCTGAAAGTACTTTCTCCTGGCCATTATAGCGAATAGTGTATTTATTGACGTAAGATTTACCTGCTTCCTTACCGGTGAAATACGGGACGGTAAATGTGAGGCTTCCCATGGAATCGGCCCGCACAGCCTGCATGTATGGAAACCACCTCTCTCCGGGTGTGTGAACAATTCCAGTAATGGAGGCTGCCTCTCCGGGAGACAGTCCCGACAGTTTAATCCCGGCCCCGGAAACATACTCGAACAGCTTAATCTGCGCTATCTCAGGTCCTGATGTAATCTGCTCATCTTCTGCCTCACTTTCTGCTACCAGGCGGAGTCTGTCGAGGGGCGGGGCGTAGTTCCCCTGTTGATCGGTCACCGCACTGCCGTAGCGCCGGGTCAGACGATAAAGGACTGTGGGATATATCCGCGGGGAGAAGACTATTTCGCTGGCTGATTGTCCGGCAGGGATCTGACCGGCCAGATAGGTCTCCTTCCCTTCGTCCATGAGAAGACTCTGGAATGTCCAGTATAGACCTCTGCATAACACATAGCGCACATTGTACCTGTCGAGAAGTTCGTAGGTACTTTGATTCTCTGTTGCCAGAAAAAACTCAGTCAGCCTCGACAGGTCACTAGCGTGTTCGCCGAAATTGTCTGCCAGTGCGGGGCGGCGTCCGTAGTACTGAATGTAGTGGCCGAGTGACCATTCGGACAACACGCCGTATTCGGCGCTGGAATCGGGAAGGGGATAGTACGAAGTATCAGGGGTGTTTTCATCCAGCCACGTCAGAATAGGGTGAAGCTGAGTAAACGTGTCGTAGGTGATATGTTTGGTGCCAATTGCCTTCAGACACGGTATATAACCTGCCGCGACTAATAAGGGGAATAGAATTGCTATGGCTCTCTTAGGGAGCTTTCGCGATAGCGACATGGCCGCGATGCCGAGTATGATTCCCATATAGAGAGACAGGAAAGGAAGATACCGTATCTGAAGTCCACCCATCACCGCGAATACCGCTGTGGCGATGAACAAAACTCTATGCCCGGAGTCAGTTCTTTTCCAGGAGATAAGCATCAAGACCCACCCAACCGGAATCAGCACGGCTAACCACGACATTTGTAACCCGAGTTGACTGAGTGCGTCGGCAGGAGATAGCCTCAAGATGGATTGGAATTCGCCGATGTGCTCTTCCCACTCTGACCAGGTTCCGAGAATGAAGGTTGCACCCGCCATGATCTCTTGCAACAGGAATCCGCCAGCCAAGAGTGTCAGCGTGACACTGGTGATAAGGATCAAAGAGTGGTACTTTCCCATTCGTGTCTTAGCCGCGGATGTGATAAGCCATAGAGTAAAGTAAAAAAGAGACGCTTCCATGACTATCAGCGGTTGGAATGCACCGAAGTGGGTGTGGGCAAAAGGGACGCCGTTCAAGTGGGCGTAGAGACCAAACGGAGCAGTCACCAGGAAAGCGACGGTGTTGACAGCGGCACCCACTGTCCAGACATTACTTCCACTCCTTGGATAGCACAAGATGAGTGACAGCAGGATGACTGCTTCCATGAACAAAAGCCCATGTTGGACAAGGAGTCCGAGGCCAAGAAACAGTCCCGTCATCCATCCAGTACGGAGTGTGGATCGTGTGGTGGAGTTGCGAGGAAGATTTTGAAGGGTTTTTACCAGTCCGTCGATAATGAGAGCAATGAACAGAAATTCAGCCGCATGGTGATCGAGCTGGCCGATGTAGCTGTAGAGGACGGTTGCCGGAAGCAAAGCGGGGGCCAGCGCGACGGTGCACGCCAGCCACTTCTTGCGCGGCCAGAGCCTTAGTCCGGTACGATAGACGACTCCGCAGACAGCCGCCATCAACAGCGGCGGCAGAAGCACAATTACTGAAATTGGCGAAGATATACCGGGAATCAGTTTCAAGATAAGCCACACTGTAGCTAACACCAGATCGTAGAGGGGCGGCCAGATGACGTAAGCCCCGTCGGGATGATTAATGTAGGAATCATATACGGGGACGACGGGATAATTCTGAGTGGTTAACTCCGCCCGCCTAAGATGATAGACCGCATCGGGATCCCAGACGAGAGGACCGTCTTCAGAGAATACCAGGTTGTAATAGGGGAAGATGCGGATAGAGAGTATCACTCCTGTGAGAATGAGTATCTGGCGCCAGTGGGGACGCAGTTGACGCCACCAGCTGCGCAGACCGCAACGATGTGTCCTGTTTGTATTCAAGTCTGTTTACTCCAGAAACGATTTTGAATTAACGTCCATAAACCCACGAGCCCGTCATGCCAGCGGATCTTCTTTCCTTCGGAAAAAGATCGGGGATAGTAAGAAATGGGAACCTCGGTGATCTCGATGTGTCTGTTGCTTAGCTTAGCTGTTACTTCGGGGCAGAATTCGAATCCTCTGCATTTCATATCGAGATCTTGAATTACGTCTGTTCGGAATACTTTATAACAGGTGTACAGATCTGTGAGTCCACTCGAAAAGAGGAGATTCGCCACACGCGTAAGGAACCAGCTCCCCCACAGATATCGTGAATAGGAGACGGGACTTTTGCTTAATCGCCGTGAGCCGTACACCACTGATGAACTTCCCTCTATAATTGGTCTGATCAGGGCGGGATAATCTTTTGGATCATACTCAAGATCAGCATCCTGGATGAGCACAATGTCGCCAGACACAAAACTGATACCTGTCCGGACAGCGCACCCTTTACCGCGATTTTCTGAGTGGTAATAGGTTCTGATATTACTCTCCTCTAAGTTCTCAAGAAGTTGCCGCGAACCGTCTGTCGAACCGTCATCCACGATGATAATCTCCTTCTCGAGACCGATATCAACATCCTGAAGATTCCTAATCACTTCAGGCAGGTTTTCCGCTTCGTTATATGTGGGGATGATAATTGAAAGTTTCACGGCATTATTGCTATTTGAATGACCCGTAAGTTAGAACAATTTAGGTTAATCAATTGATGAGCTTGTTTTCGGTTGCCGACCTTCTGGAGAGAAACTAAATTCCGATCCGATAATTTAGGTGGAATTATATTAAGGAGTAAAGATGAACAGTAAATTGGACGAAAAAATCCTAAACATGTTGGATGAGGCAAACTTTCTCACCCTTGGGACATCCGTAGGGGGAAACTCGTCCGCGGCGAATGTTTTCTTTGCTAACGATGGATTTGACATTTACTGTTTCACATTTAATCCCACCCGCAAGGCGGAGCAGATGCGCGTCAATCCCCGGGTGCAGTGCGTGGTGCGACCTGACGGCACAGAGGGGATCAAAGAACTGCAGATAGAGGGGAAGGCCTCTCAGATCAAAGATTCAGCGGAGATCGAGAAGGCCTACAACATGATCTTGGAAGTGACAGACGCATTCAAGACTTACATGGAGGACGAATTCCTCAAGAAGAATAAGGTCATAGGATACTACAAGATCGAACCGACGGTTGTAAAGTACGTGGATTTTTATGCTGAGGATCAATTCGAGTGGCGTGAGTTCCCGGAAAATCGGGAATCGTTAGGTGCGGCCATACTCAAAGGGATGCTTCGTAAGGTGGGTCTCTACCTGCGGGCGGTTCGGGCGCCGTTTTTTACGGCCTCAATTGCACCGGTAGCGTTGGGAGGGGCGGTAGCCTACTTTAACTTTGGCGCCTTCGACTGGAGCCTCTTCTGGTGGACGTTTCTCGGTGCGATTCTTGCCCATGCCGGCACCAATACAGCCAACGACTACTCGGATCATGTCACCCGCAATGATGAAGTGAATAAGCTGTTCAGTCCCTTCAACGGTGGTTCGCGGATGATCCAGGCGGGACTCATGTCGCCGGCTAAGGTGTTTATCCTCTCTCTCACGGCATTCGCGGGAGCCATCGCCATCGGCCTGAAGCTGAATGCCCAACTCCACGGCGCACCGTTTGCTCTCAGCCCACTTTTATGGTTTGGCGTGGCCGGCGTGGCTCTCGGAATCTTCTACACGGGAGCACCGCTGCGTTTCAGCTACAACGGCTTTGGCGATCTGGGCGTTATGCTCGGTTTTGGGCCGGTTATGGCCCTCGGCGCCCACTATGTGCAGAAGCAGGCTCTTCTGCCTGCGGTGGAATGGAACTATTTGCCCATTCTGGCAGCGTCCGTTCCTGTGGCCATCTTGGTTGGATTGATCCTCTTTATTAATGGATTTCAGGATTACAGGGCCGACCGGGAGGTGGGGAAGCGTACGTGGATTGTCCGGACGGCGGACGGCGGTGACGTGGCTGACTATGCCCGACCGTTCGCCATCTACAAGGCATCTCTTTATCTCACGTTTATTTACATCTTAGCTTTGGGAGTGGCAGGAGCTGTTAATGCCGATTTTTCCACACCGTGGGTCGTGATCGCTCTGGCTCCTTTTCTGCTGGCACGAAAGGCCATCAAGATGGGAGAGGCGTGGCTCATGCGGTGGGCCGAGCGAGACGCAGATAGGGAGAAGCTCCCATACGAACTACTGTTAGTCAATGTCGCTACCATTGGAACCCATTTCTCCGTTGGACTGCTGATGACACTAGGATACTGGCTGGGATCGGTTCTCTGAGGTTTTGGGAAGTAAGAATACAGTTGAGCGAGAGCCTCACTATAGGGGCTCTTTTCTTATAGAATCGAAGCACGACATGGCGCGGATGTTCCGGCATGTGAGCCCTCGCTATGATCTGCTGAATCATCTCTTCAGTCTGGGTAGTGACATCCGCTGGCGCCGCAAGTCAGCGAGAGCTCTTAACTTCAGAACCGGCGATAAGATTCTGGATTTTGGTGCGGGGACGGGCGAATTTGGACTGGCTGTGAGGAACGAAGCTGATGTTGAAGTTGTTGCTCTCGATCTCGTTCCGGAAATGCTGGAGAAGATGAGATTGAAAGCGGGCGCAACCGCCGATTGGCTGTCATTTGTTGTGGCGGATGGCGAAGATATCCTATTCAGCGATAACTGTTTCGACGGCGCGGTAGCGGGATTCGTTGGGAGAAATCTGTTTGATTTGCGCCGAGGACTAAGCGAGATCCGCCGCGTCTTAAAATCAGAAGGACGGCTTGGATTTCTTGAGTTCTGTCGCCCGGACAGCGTTTTCATGCAAAGGATGAGTTGGCTCTACTTCCGCCTTATCGTCACCCCGTTGGGAAATCTCATTGTTTCGAAAAAGCTTCCGTCCTATCGTTATCTAATTGATACTATCGAAGCATTCTACTCGGCAGCGCAAATGAGGGATCTCTTTCGGGATGTCGGCTTCAGGGATGTACATACCATCAGCTTAAATCTGGGGACTGTCGCCTTGACGGTGGGTAAGAAGTGACTGACAAGAATTCTGCAGTTCTGCTATTGGATGACGGCCGCTCTTTTCAGGGATGGAGCTTTGGCGCCAAGGGAGAAACTGTCGGCGAAGTCTGCTTCAACACGGGTATGACCGGCTACCAGGAGATTCTCACCGACCCGTCTTACTGTGGTCAGATCGTCACCATGACCTCTCCTCACATCGGCAACTACGGCGTCAATCCTGAAGATGTAGAATCTGATCGCATCCAAGTTGCCGGCTTTGTAGTCAAGGAAGAGACAGAAAACCCGTCCAACTGGCGGGCGACCCAGTCAATTGGAGATTATCTTCGTGAACACGATATCGTCGGAATTCAGGGGATCGACACCCGGGCCCTTACCCGCCACATCCGGACGGAAGGGGCCATGAATGGAATCATCTCTTCGGCGGATCAGAATCTTGATAGCCTGAAAGAAAAACTGTCTGCAGTACCTTCCATGGCTGGCTTGGACTTAGCCAGAAATGTGACCACTGCAGAAAGGTATGAGTGGTCCGGGAACGGGAAAGGAAAGTTAAAAGTTGCCGCTATTGATTATGGGATAAAACTAAATATTCTCCGCTTACTGGAAAACAACGGCTGTGATGTGACTGTATTCCCAGCGCAGACATCTGCTGAAGAGTTACTTGAGTTCAAGCCAAACGGAATTTTCCTCTCCAACGGTCCCGGCGATCCGGCAGCGGTGGACTATGCCATCAAGACGGTGAAGAATCTGTTAGGGAAGACACCGATCTTCGGCATCTGTCTGGGACACCAGATTCTGGCGCTGGCGTTAGGAGCGGAAACCTTCAAGCTGAAGTTTGGCCACCGGGGCATCAATCATCCCGTGAAAAACCTGGAAACGGGCATTGTGGAAATCACCAGCCAGAACCACGGTTTTGCGGTGGATCTGGACAGTCTGCCGGCAAATGTGATTCCAACTCACGTGAATCTGAACGATAATACATCGGAAGGAATCCGGTGCAAGGATATTCCGGCGTTTTCAGTGCAGTACCACCCGGAAGCGAGCCCGGGACCCCACGACAGCCGATATTTGTTTAGACAGTACATTGACATGATGGCGAAGAAGGTGGGGATTACCTGAATCGGGACATGATTCTGCGAACTGAACACCTGAGCAAATCTTTCGGTCCCCGGAAGGCGGTTGATGATCTATCGCTGGAAATCTCTGAGGGAGCCATTTTCGGTTTTCTGGGTCCCAACGGTAGCGGCAAGTCCACTACCATCCGGATGATGACTACCCTCATCAAGCCTGATGCTGGTGAAGTGTTTATCAACGGGCAATCAGTCCAGAGAGCAAAGCACGGAGCGATGGAGGGCGTGGGAGCGCTCATCGAGAGACCGGACTTCTACAGGCACCTGTCGGCGGAGACCAATCTGCAGATGCTGGCGCGCATGGACGGGATATCTTTTCAGTTAATACCAGCTGCTCTGGAACGGGTCGGCCTGCTGGATAGAGCGCACGATCGCATCAAACACTATTCTCAGGGAATGCGCCAGAGGCTCGGCATCGCGCAGGCGCTTCTCGCCAGTCCGAGGCTTCTCATCCTTGATGAGCCGACCAACGGACTTGATCCTCAGGGGATGAAGGAGGTGCGGGACCTCATTCGTGAGCTGAGCGAAGAAGGGATTACCATCTTCCTGTCATCCCACCTGCTTGATGAAGTGCAGAAGGTCTGCAGTCATGTGGGCATCGTTCACTTGGGCCGGCTGATCACCAGCGGCACCATGGATGAACTGTTGTCTGGCTCTGACTTCTTTGTGACGGAGGTGAGGGTTTCACCTCTGGAGGAGACGAAAGCTCTTCTCGATAGACAGGACTGGATTCATCGATGTGATGTTGAACATGACGTACTGAAGGTTAATTTGGCGCCGGATCGAAACGGGGAGATGGTACGACTGCTGGTAGAAAACGGCTGCGCGGTGGAAGCAGTAATTCCAAGGACGTCTCTGGAAGATGTGTTTCTCTCCAAGACAGGTACAGAAAGCACGATATGATCGGATTAATCTATAACGAACTTCTGAAGATTGTCGGCCGGTGGCGAAGCTACATCGGCTTTATCGGTATTGCAGTTACGATGCCGCTCATTCTGTGGGGATTTTCCATCGGCGGCGAGAGTATCCATCGGGATTATGCCCGCGAACTGGATGATACGTTTATCATAGTAGGCACCGTATTCAATGCGTTCCTGGCAACCTACATTGTGATGAATTCTCTCTGGATCCATGTGCCGTTTTTGGTGGCGCTGGCCGCCGGTGACTCGGTTGCGTCAGAGGGGGCAGCGGGGACCTTCCGCATCGTGCTCACAAGGTCTGTCAGCAGGCTGAAAATTATGGTGGCAAAACTGTTGGCTACCTACATCTATACTGCCGCACTGATCATATTTCTTGCGCTGATGAGTCTCGGCCTGGGGGCGGTATGGCTCGGCACCGGCGATCTGATCGTTTTCGACAAGGGAATTCTGATCCTGTCCCAGGAAGAGGCGTGGCTCAGGATGGGTCTCTCTTTCGGATTGGCAATCCTCGTGATGTTTGTGGTCGCCACCCTCTGCTTCATGTTCTCCGCCATGGTCAATAACGGCATAGGTCCCATCATCGGCGCCATGTTTATCATCGTCATCGGTTACATTATCACGGCCATACCGCTCGATCTGTTGGAGAGCATCGAACCCTACTCTTTTGTCTCCTATTTCGATGTGTGGCAGCAAGCGTTCAAAGAACCGATTCCGTGGTGGCAGATTGGCAAGAGTCTAAGTGTGCTGGGACTCTATACGGCAAGCTTCATTGCGGTCGGTGTAGTTATGTTCTTGCGCAGGGACATCAAGACGTGATCTCGGGAACGAAACACGAACAGTCGTTCGGATTGAAAGGGAAACCTGTGCCAAACAGTAGGCCGTCCAGACTTTGGATCACGATTCTAATTCGCCGATGGATCCCAGGTTTACTACTGGTTGTCACAGCCCACGGGCAGAGCCCCACAGTCGAAATGGTAAAAGATAGCTTGCTCGCCCGTTTCAACCGCATCGAGGATTACACAGTCAATGTGAAGATTTCTGTGGATATGACAGGGTTGCGCATGCCGCGCAAGAAGATCAAGCTTTACTACAAAGCACCAGACAAAATAAAGGTGGAAGCAGACGGTTTTGCTATTGTCCCCAAGACGGGATTGGGCGGTTCGCCGATGCAATTCCTGAGGATGATGGATTCCGTTTATGTGATCGGCAGGGAAACGGTGGGGCAGCGTGATCACTGGAAGCTGTCCGGGACTGTAATACCCGATTCACTGAAGCTTCCTGTGAGTGACTCGGATGATTTACCGGGTATCGACATGTTCACCTGGGTTGATGTGGAATGGTGGGTTATTTCAAGAGTAGAGACAATGCTGGACAATCAGAAGGTCTTCACCGTGGAGAATGAGTTCATGGAGATTGACCACTTTCATCTGCCGCAGGAGACATTAGTCAGAATAGGGTTCAAAGGTCTCAAGGATTGGTCCCTGCGTGATCCTATGGGTGGTCCCGCTGTTGACAGGAAAGATTTTGGCGAAATAGTGGAGGAGGCCGGTAATGAGCAGGAAGAGAAGGAGTTTGCCGGTACTGTCACCATGGATTTCAGCGGGTACAAAATCAATAGAGGTCTCGAGGATAAGGTTTTTGAGGAATCAGGTTCTTCCAAGTGAAGCAATCAACAAAAGTGGAGCGGTGATGGTAAATGTAGCCATGTGGGGTCAGGCGCTGCGCATTATTCCCAGGATTACCCATGAGGAGTGGGAGGAGCTGGATATTATCTCGCGCTGGTTGGTCGCCAGCCGGGCGGCCGTATTCGTTATGACGTTCATTTCGGCAGCATTGGCGGGGCTCTTTGCCCAGCTGCACGGTCAGTTTACCTGGTTGCCGTGGGTTCTTGTCACAATGGGGCTGATTATGGCGCATGCGTCTAACAACCTCATCAACGATTTTATTGACTTTGTGAAGGGGGTTGACAGGGATAATTACTCCCGGACACAGTACGGACCGCAAACAGTGGAAAGCGGTCTATTGAGCAAAGGTCAAATTTTGACCTATATTGCAGTGACTGGTATCTTGGCTGTTATCCCGGGGATTGTTCTCGCCATCAGTGGCGGCAGGGATGTCTGGCTACTCATGTTTGTCGGCGCCTTTTTTGTTCTGTTCTACACTTGGCCGCTGAAATATATCGGTATGGGTGAAATGGCTGTGATGCTGGTGTGGGGACCGCTTATGATTGGCGGCGGCTATTTAGTGATTACAGGAGTGTGGGACTGGAACGTCGTGATAGCTTCTTTACCCTACGCCATTAGCGTCACAACAGTCCTGTTCGGTAAACACATCGACAAGATCGAGGACGATCGGGAAAGAGGTATTCACACATTGCCGGTGATCATTGGCGAAAAGGCGGCACGGTATGCGGTGCTGTTGATGATGGCCTCCCAATATGCCCTGATAGTATATCTGGTGGTGGTAGGATTCCTTTCGCCGATCATGCTGGTTGTACTGCTAGGCTTGACGAGATTCTGGAATATCCAGTCTCTCTTTCGCCAGCCGAAGCCTGACTCTCCGCCAGACGAATACGAGGGGAACTGGCCGCTATGGTTCGTTTCTCTCGCTTTCTGGCACAACCGCCGTTATGGAGCACTTTTCATGTTTGGTTTGCTTACGGAAGTATTTATTCGGGCGCTATAGTGCCAAAACGAACTGACATAGAATCGATTTTAATCATCGGCGCCGGACCTATCGTCATTGGGCAGGCGTGCGAGTTTGACTATTCCGGTACGCAGGCTACTCGGGCGCTGAAAGAAGAGGGCTATCGCGTCATTCTGGTGAATTCCAATCCCGCCACCATCATGACTGATCCGAATCTGGCGCACCGAACCTACATCGAACCGATTACCACGGAATATGTTGCCGCTATCATCGAGAAGGAAAAACCGGACGCCATCCTTCCGACAGTTGGCGGTCAGACAGCGCTGAATCTGGCCATGGATTTGCATCGAGAGGGCGTCTTACAAAATCACAACGTGCAATTGATTGGTGCTCAGGTGGAGGCCATTGAGAAGGCGGAAAACAGGGAGCGCTTCAAGGAGACCATGGATGCGACCGGGATTGAGACGGCAAGGGGCGGATTCGTTTATTCGTGGCAGGAGGCGGAAACACTCATAAAGAAGATGGAGTTTCCTGTCATTATACGGCCCAGCTTTACGCTGGGCGGCACCGGCGGTTCTGTGGCTTACAACAGCGATGAGTTCCGGAAACTGGTGGAAAACGGTCTCAACGCCAGCCCTATCACGGAAGTGCTCATCGAAGAGTCCCTCTTGGGATGGAAAGAGTTTGAGTTAGAGGTGATCCGGGACAAGGCCGATAACGCCATCATCATCTGTTCTATTGAGAATGTCGATCCCATGGGTGTACACACCGGCGACTCTGTAACTGTAGCGCCGGCCATGACGCTCACGGACAAGGAATTCCAGCAGATGCGGAACTGGGCCATCCAGTGCCTACGTACCATCGGCGTGGAGACGGGTGGGTCGAACGTACAGTTTGCCGTGAATCCTGACACGGGGCGCATGATCATAATCGAGATGAATCCGCGCGTGAGCCGCTCATCGGCGCTGGCTTCAAAAGCGACAGGATTCCCCATTGCCAAGGTGGCGGCAAAACTGGCTGTCGGTTATACGCTGGACGAATTGCCCAACGATATTACGGGCAAGACGCTGGCGGCATTTGAGCCCACTATCGATTATATCGTTACGAAAGTGCCCCGGTTCGATTTTGAGAAATTCCCGTCGGCGTCTGGACACTTAGGTGTCCAGATGCAAAGTGTGGGAGAGGTGATGGCTATTGGGCGCACATTTCGCGAGTCGTTACAGAAAGCTTTCCGATCGCTGGAGGTGGGCCTTGACGGGCTGGAACCGAAACTTCCGGCAGCGGGCGATCCAGACGTAAGCCGCGCCCGCACTCTTGACATGACCACCCTGCGGTTCGCCTCCGCATTCCGACTGCTCAAAGTGCGGCAGGCATTCCTGGATGGGCAGTCGATAGAGGATGTCTTCAGCGAAACCAAGATCGATCCATGGTTCTTGCAGCAGATTCAGCAACTGGTGGAGGCGCAGGATTCCGATCGGCCGGAAGCGACCTTGCGTAGATTGAAGCATGATGGATTTTCCGACAAGCAGATTGGCCGCATGACAGGTGAGACAGAATCAGAGATTCGCCATAAGCGGAAGAAGGAGAAGGTTCTACCCATCTACAAAGTGGTGGATACGTGCGCAGCCGAATTCGAAGCAAGGACGCCATACTGTTATTCCACCTATGATGAGGAAAATGAGATCACACCTCTGGAATGCGAGTCCGAAGGAAGTTGTGGTAAAGTGATGATTCTGGGCGGCGGACCGAACAGGATCGGTCAGGGCATTGAATTCGATTACTGCTGTGTCCAGGCCGTCTTCGGGCTGAAAGAGATCGGCTACAAAACAATCATGGTCAACTGTAATCCCGAAACAGTCAGCACAGATTTCGATCTCGTGGATCGCCTTTATTTTGAGCCGGTCACCTACGAGGACGTGCTGAACATTGTAGAATTTGAAAAGCCGGACGGAGTGCTCGTGCAGTTCGGTGGACAGACACCGCTGAAGATCGCCAACGCCTTGGCTGATGCAGGCGTCCCCATCATCGGCACGTCGCCAGAGAACATCGACATGGCGGAGGACAGGGAAAAGTTTGGCGGCGTCGTGGATAGACTTGACGTGGTCTGCCCCAAATACGGAACGGGCCGGACGCTGGAAGAAGTGGTAGAGGTGGCAGAGCGGATTGGATTTCCGGTACTGGCCCGGCCAAGTTATGTCTTGGGCGGCCGCGCCATGGAGATTGTCTATTCAAAGGAGCAGCTCATTGACTATATTGCCCGGTCCGCTGACGTGACGGAAGGACATCCTATCCTGATTGATGAATTCTTAGAGGATGCCTTTGAATTTGATGTGGACGCACTCTGTGATGGAAAATCGGTTCATATTGGCGGCATCATGCAGCACATCGAAGAGGCGGGTATTCATTCTGGCGATTCAGCCTGTGTCCTGCCGCCATACAAGATTACCACAGCGGCTATGGAGGAGATCATCCGCATCACTGAGTCGCTCGCTCTGGAACTAAGAGTAGTGGGGTTGATAAACCTCCAGTTTGCCTACAAGGACGGACAGGTGTATGTGCTGGAAGTGAATCCCCGCGCCAGCCGCACGGTGCCGTTTGTGAGTAAAGCCACCAACGTTCCTCTGGCACGGATCGCAGCACAACTGGCCACGGGCAAGAGGTTGAATGAGTACGATCTGAAACCGTGGGATGACAATCATCATATAGCTGTTAAGGAAGCGGTGCTGCCGTTCAATAAATTTCCTGATGAGTCCATCTTTCTCAGTCCGGAGATGAAATCGACCGGAGAAGTTATGGGGATTTCCGGCACGTTCGGGCAGTCATTCAGGCGGGCGACCATCAGCGCCGGTAACGCTATTCCGCAAGAGGGGACGGTGTTCATCTCTGTGAACGACCGGGATAAGATGAACGTTATCCCCATTGCCAGAGATTTACACGAGATGGAGTTTACAGTCGTTGCCACATCAGGGACTGCGAAGGAACTGAACCGCAACGGCATCCCCGCCGAATCCATCTATAAGGTAGGCGAAGGAAGACCGAATGTGGTTGACGGGGTCAAGAATAGTGATATTCAGATGGTGATCAATACGCCCCTTGGACAGCAGTCGCGCTATGATGAGGAATCCATCGGCCGGGCGTGTATTCAGAAGGGCATCATGGTCATCACGACACTTTCTGGAGCGGCGGCGGCTGTGCGGGGAATCAGGACGTTACAGAGGGGGAAACTGACGGTGCGAAGCCTGCAAGAGTACTTCCCCTCCGACTGAGGAAGGAGCGAGCAATATGAAAAATCATGCCATTCCCGGATTCAGACCGGTCCCCAAGACAGGCGTTATCTATGTAATGGAAAAGGCCAAGGAAGTGGGCTACAGTTCGGACGATGCGGAGTGGGCGAATTTAGGTCAGGGAGCGCCGGAGACATCGGCATTCCCCGATGCTCCTGAAAGAGAGGGTTACGTGAAAACCGATTCCGGTAATCAGGAATATTCACCCGTTCCCGGTCTGAGAGCGCTCAGACAGAAGGTGGCGGATTTCTACAATCACTTCTACCGCCGGGGGAAATCGTCGAAGTACACATATCAAAATGTCAGCATCTCCGGTGGAGGACGGGCAGCTCTTACACGGCTGGCGGCATCGTTGGGGAATATCAACATGGGGCACTTCATTCCGGACTACACTGCCTATGAAGAACTTCTGAGCATCTTTAAGGCGTTTACCCCGCTGCCGATCCTCCTGAGTCCGGAATCGGCCTACAGGATATCAGATGAGAGCCTGACGGAGGAGATTACGGGCCGGGGCCTCAGTGCGATCCTGATCAGCAATCCGTGCAATCCTACGGGTCAGCTCATTGAAGGTGAAAACCTCCGTGAATGGGTCCGGCTGGCGAGGGACTACCGGTGCACCTTTATCATGGACGAGTTTTATTCCCATTACATTTATACCCATGCGGTCCAGGATGGCATGAAGATAGTTTCAGCAGCGGAATATGTAGAGGACGTGAATACTGATCCCGTGATCATCGTAGACGGACTGACCAAGAATTGGCGGTTCCCGGGATGGCGCATCAGTTGGACGGTGGCCCCTGAGGAAGTGATTGAGCGGGTGGCGAGTGCAGGATCATTTCTTGACGGTGGCGCTAACAATCCATTTCAGGAGGAAGCTGTGCGCCTGTTGGAGCCTGACTACACCGAGAGGGAGACGAAAGCCCTCCAGCGGGTCTTCCTGGAGAAAAGAGATTATCTTCTCAGCCGCCTAAGTAAACTTGATATTGACGTGGAGATGGAACCCGCTGGGGCGTTCTACGTGTGGGCGAATCTTTCTAAGTTGCCGCCTCCCCTCGATGACGGGATGAACTTCTTCAAGGAAGGATTGAAAGAGAAGGTAATCACGGTGCCGGGAATCTTCTTCGATGTGAATCCAGGCAAGAGACGATCTTATGCCCGCTATCAGGCGTATACGCGGATCAGCTTTGGCCCGGAGATGGAAGAGCTTGCAACAGGGCTCGATTCCGTTGAGAGAATGATCGACGAATACACTTGATCACCCAAATGAGACCTGCGGCGACACAGGTCGCGGCGCTCGCGAGGAGCAGGGAGGGAGTTAGGTATTTTATGAATTGTAAGAACTTTTACGATCAATAGCCGCCGGTTCCGAGTTCTCCGTCGTTTTTTGGGGACTCCCCGGCCGTTTCGCGTTGGCGATAATCATCGAGTATCTCCGCCGTGGCGGTCGCTCCGCAGCGGGTGCCGCCTAAGTCGCGCACCTTGATGAGGCCGTCGAGGTCGCGCACACCGCCGGCCGCCTTGACCTGGACTTTTTCGGAGCAACTGGAGCGCATCAGGGCGAGGTCGTGCTCAGTGGCTCCCTTGTAGGAGTAGTTGCCGTCCGCTTGCTTGACGAAACCGTATCCGGTGGAGGTCTTCACCCAATCCGCCCCGGCTCGTTCGCAGATTTGGCAAAGCTTCTTCTTGAAGTCGTCGCTGTCCAGTCCGGCGCCGCCCTCGGTTAGGAAATCGTTCTCAAAAATCGCCTTCACTTTAGCCCCGTGTTGGTGGGCCTCGTCGCAGACGGTTTTGACGTCTTGCTCCACGTATTCCCAGTTTCCGCTGAGGGCCTTGCCGAGGTTGACCACCATGTCGATCTCGTCGGCTCCGTCCCGGCAGGCCAGCTCGGTCTCGTATCGCTTGGACTCGGTGCAGGAGTTGCCGTGGGGAAACCCGATGACGCATCCCACGTAGACACCGCTACCCTCGAGCAGTTCCTTGGCCCGCTTGACGGCGTAGGGCTTTATGCAGACGGAGGCGACTTCGTACTTGGCGGCGAGGCGGCAACCGTCTTCCAGATCCTGATCCGTCATCGTCGGGTGCAGGAGGGAGTGGTCGATCATCTTGGCGAGTTCTTGGTAGCTATATTTCATCTTGGGGCTACTCATTCTCCTCCTGAAAACCGGCTTGCACACCTGTTTCTCTGGAGACTTCATTAATCGCCTCCAATTCCCGGTCAATGCGTTTCTTCAGAATGCTTAAGCCAGTTCTTGTCTATATTCCCTTCGTCTCATTCGAAGCCTTCACAATTGCTGATTTGGATGGGCATCTTGAGAGGTATATTACACAAATATACACTTATTCTGAAAGAGATTGGGATATCCTCTTGTGATGAATCAAAAGATCTTTCATTCATTCAAAGAAATCAATGTGGGGCGGTATTCCTTCCGCGACATTTTTCTCCTTCAAGGTTGACCCACAAATTCCTTGTATTCCAATCTGGCCAGTCGTTAACTTCGCTACTGATATGGCACAGCGACGACGAATGCATCATCACCATCATTGTATCCTTCTTTCCTATGAGAGGACAGGCGGCGCTGCGTAGTTCGTAGAGAGATATCATAAGACTTAAAAGCCCCTGGACTCCCAGGGGCTTTTTTTATTGATGAAAGGAGAACAATGAATCAGGTATTGAATTTGGGTTTGCCGAAGGGGAGTCTTCAGGAGAGTACATTTAGTCTGCTGAAGCGGGCGGGCTGGAACTTCGTCGTTTCTGCCCGGGCGTACAAACCGTATTGCGACGATCCAGAGATGGAAGCCCTTCTCATCCGGGCGCAGGAGATGTCGGCTTACGTGGAACAGGGCATTTTTGATGTGGGTATTACCGGTCTGGACTGGGTTGTTGAAAACGGGTCTGATGTGGTAGAGGTGTGCGAGCTTGTTTACGCCAAATCCTACATGAGGACTGTGCGGTGGGTGCTTGCGGTTCCGGAAGATTCCGCAGTGAAGACAGTACACGATCTTCACGGCAAGCACATCAGCACCGAAGTGGTCAACATTACGAAAGACTATCTTGCGCACTACGACGTCACCGCCGAGGTGGAATTTTCCTGGGGCGCCACAGAGGTGAAGCCGGGGCTCTTGACGGATGCGATTGTTGAAGTGACGGAGACCGGTACCTCACTGAGGGCGAACAAGCTCCGTGTCGTAGATACCGTCATGGAGTCGTCCACCCGCCTCATCGCCAACAAGGAAGCATATGAAGATCAGTGGAAGAAAGGCAAGATTGATAATATTGCCCGCCTGCTCCAGAGTTCTATCGTCGCGGCCTCCCGGGTGGGATTGAAGATGAATGTGACGAACGAAAACTTGCAGGCAATCATAGATGTGCTCCCCGCCATGAAGACTCCCACGGTAAGTCCACTCTATAACGGTTCCGGTGCCGCGGTGGAGGTCATTGTTGAGGAAGAGACAGTGCGGGACATTATACCATGTCTTGTTGAGATGGGCGCCACAGACATCATAGAGTATCCTCTCAATAAGGTAATTCCGTGATGCTGCCTATCGTTCGGACAGAGGAAGACCTGGAGCAGCGGCTTCAAACTCGCCGGCGGATGTTTGCGGGTCAGTGTGTTGCAGTTGATGATATCCTGTCCCGCGTCCGTGAGAATGGGGACGAAGCGGTGAGAAATCTGACACAACAGTACGATGGTATCTCTGTTGACACACTGCGGGTATCCAGGGAGCGGAGCACTTCCGCCGCAGACTCCCTCAGTCCAGAGTTGCACTCAGCGATCTCGGCGGCGAGTGATAATATTAGGCGATTTCACGAGAAACAGTTGCCGGAGAGTTATTCCATTGCCCAGCCCGATGGTACTCGAGTATCATTCCGATGGCGTCCGGTAGAGCGTGCGGGTGTCTATACACCGAGCGGGCGGTTTCCCCTTTTCTCCTCTGTCCTCATGAACGTTATTCCAGCGCAAGTGGCGGGTGTTCGAGAGATTGCCCTCTGTTCGCCACCCGGCGCGTCCGGCTATCCCAGTGATTTCATCTTAGCTGTCTGTGGTCTGCTCGGGGTGCCGGAGGTCTACAGGGTGGGCGGAGCGCAGGCCGTCGCCGCTCTGGCTTACGGCACGGAGAGCATTCCGGCGGTGGACAAGATCACAGGACCGGGGAATGTTTACGTGGCGGCGGCTAAACAGGCGGTAAGCGCCTCAGTGGGCATCGACGTTCTTGCGGGGCCTACTGAATTGGTGGTCATGGCGGATGAATCTGCCGATCCTGTCAGGGTGGCTACTGACCTCGTCTCACAGGCGGAACACGACCCGCAGGTATGGTCCGTTCTGTTGACTATCAGTGAAGAGACAGCTTCGGAAGTTAATTGCCGTCTGGAGGACGCTCTGGGCGAGTTGCCGACGCGCGCAGCCACCGAAGCAGCGTTGGTGAACAACGGATTCGTCTATGTGGCAGATTCGATTGACAGCTGCATCGCAATGGTGAACAGGATCGCTCCCGAGCACCTGTCGTTACAGGTGGAAAATCCGGGGCGGTGGGTGGACGCTGTCACCGCGGGGGCTGTCTTTGTCGGCTCAGATACGCCTGTGGCGTGGGGGGACTACTGGGCAGGAGCCAACCACACACTACCGACGACTGGTCAGGCGCGATTCAGAGGTCCCCTGTCTGTTTACGATTTTCTGGTTCCCTTCTCGGTCATCGAATCCCCGCAGTCGGCCGTGAAAGCAAGCGGCAGGTCGGTTGTAGCTCTGGCGGATGCGGAAGGACTTTCGGCACATGCCCGCTCGATTGAATTGAGGATGGAAGATGGCTGATCCCGGGGTGACACAGTGGATCAGGGAAGAAGTACGCCGCCAGCCAGCCTACCGGGTAAAGAGCGCCGACTACAGTGTGAAGCTGAATCAGAACGAGAGTCCCTGGGACTGGACTGAAGATCTGAAGAAAGAGATTTCATCCAGAATCATCAGCTCTCCGTGGAACCGATATCCGGAGCTGATCCCTTTGCAACTCAGGACAAAGCTGGCCCAATCTCTCAATATTGAGCTGACGCAAATTGTGATCGGCAAGGGGTCGAATGAAGTTCTTCAGGCATTGGCCACAGCGACTCTCACTAAGGGAGATACTGTCTGTACACTTTCACCTACTTTTGCTGTCTATGACATGGTGGCTGAGCAGCGGGGAGCGGTGGTTCTGGCATCACTGCTCAGTGACAGATTCGAGCCGAACGAAGTAGATCTGAAGAAAAAGGCCGTACAAGCCAAAGTGATCATCCTGTGCAATCCCAATTCACCCACCGGTACGCTGATACCGGTCGAGGTTGTCGAGGAGGTGGCCGAGGCAAGTCCAGGGCTGGTGGTGGTGGACGAGGCGTATATTGATTTCTCCGGTGTGACGGCTCTGCCTCTCGTGAGTGATCATGCCAATCTCGTGGTGACGAGAACTTTCTCCAAAGCATTTGCGCTGGCGGGGTTCCGTCTCGGCTACGCCGTCATGAGTGTGGACTTGGCGACGGAAGTTCAGAAATGCCTCCTCCCGTTCAACATAGATATGCCGTCCGCTGTTGCCGGGGAAGTTCTACTAGATCACGCTGACTTTGTGGCTGAGCGTGCCCGAACGGTCGTGCGGGAACGGGATTGGTTGATTGACAGCTTGAATGACCTGCCGCGAGTCAAAGCCTGGCCGTCTCACGCTAACTTCTTCCTGCTGGAAACGTCTGCTCGTTCCGCCGCCACGTTCGACGGACTCACTCGACGAGGCATCCTCGTGAGGGATGTTTCCTCCTATCCACTGTGCGGGAACGTGGTGAGAGTAACGGTGGGAACGCCTGAGGAGAATCAGAAACTTCTGGAAGGAGTTCGAGCTCTGCTGTGAGATACGACGGTTACATATTCGACATTGACGGTGTTCTTCTCGATACCAGCCGCTCTTTCATTGCGGCGGTGGTGGAAGCGGTGTCGTACGCCACCTCGTCCGCCGCCTTCACGTTTGATGAGGTGCGACAGTTGAAGTCCATCCGCGGCTTCAACAACGACTGGAACGCGGCCATCGCCGGCGCATCCTGGGTCGCGTACAGACAGGAGGTAGACTTCCCATCTTTTGCGCAAGAGGTCGACAGGCACGGCGGCGGAATGTCTGGTTTGAGAGCTTCAGTGAATGAACTCACCCCGCAGTTTGAGTATCATCTCACAAGGCTGGTACAGGAAGCTTACGGTGGCACCTCAGCGTGCCGGAAGCTTTACGGCTTCGATCCGGAGTTCATAAGAATCCCTGGGCTGTGGCAGACTGAGGTCCCCATGGTGATCACTGAGACGATCCGACCTGTCCTCCCCCAATCTGGTATTGTGACAGGACGAAATCGCCGTGAGGCGGAGCAGGCGTTCGAACTCCTGGGCTGGCGTTTGCCGGACGGCGTTGTGGCTGTATCGGATGATCCTCTCCTTGACAAACCCAATCCGGCAAAGCTGAAGTGTGTCATTAAGAATCTGCAGCGTGAATATCCGCTGTATGTAGGTGATGTGAGGGACGATCTTGAGCTCGTGAAGAACTATCGTCAGGAGACCGGTCGCCCCCTCAGCTTTTGTCTGGTGGGACGTAATCATTTAATAGGGGAGTACGACATGAAAGTAGCATCGGTTGGAGAGCTGCTGAAAAGAATGGAACGGAGCGATGCCTGAGATCACTCGGACGACGGCGGAGACGAATACTCATGTTTCCCTGGATATTCACGGAAAGGGAGAGAGTGAAATTCAGACAGGAATAGGTTTCTTTGACCACATGCTGACCCTGTTAGCTTTCTGGGCGCGCTGGGACCTGAAGCTGACTTGCGAGGGAGATCTTCACGTGGACACGCACCATACGGTGGAAGACACGGGACTGGCTCTTGGGGAAGTGTTCAAAAAAACATGGATTGACAACACGGCCATTGAGCGGATCGTCTATGCGTTCTGTCCGTTGGATGAGGCGTTGAGCAGGGTGGTGGTGGACCTCTGCAACCGCGCCTACTGTACATTTGATGCTGATTTCAATGTAGAGAGGGTAGGCGATTACGAAACAGCCATGACCGGTCACTTTTTCAGATCCTTCGCCCAGGAAGCGAGTATCACTATGCATATTCATTCCCTCTTCGGCGAAAATGCTCACCATATCATTGAGACCATGTTCAAGGGACTGGGGCTGGCTCTTAGGCGGGCGCTGACGCCCCGGGAGGGAGGCACAGCTTCCACAAAGGGGAAATTGTGATCGGCATTGTGGACTATAGCGTGGGCAACATCGGCAGTCTGCGTAATGCTCTGACATATATGAACATCCCGTGCGTAGTGAAGGGAGATGTTGATGAACTGTCTTATTGCAAGGGACTTATCCTCCCTGGCGTGGGAGCGTTTCAGCCGGCCATGGAAAGGCTTGACGCTCTTGACCTCGCAACCTTCCTCCAAGAGTGGGCGAACAGCCACCGGCCGCTCATGGGAATCTGCCTCGGGATGCAGTTACTGCTCGACCAGAGCGAGGAAGATGGTCTGCACAAAGGTCTGGGGCTGATTCGTGGTAATGTCACCAAACTTCAGAATGCGCCAAGGGCGATCCATATCGGATGGAATCAGGTTGTCCCAGCAAAGACATCTGGCCCATCGTTTGAAAAAGGATATGCCTATTTTGTCCATTCTTATGTCTGTCAGCCGACTGACCAAGACGCCGTAATCGGAAAAACTTCGTATGGTGATAGTTTTGTCTCCATGCTGCAGTTAGGGAATATCATGGGTGTTCAGTTTCATCCGGAGAAGTCACAAGAATTTGGCCTCGCCATTCTGAGGGAGTTCAGTGATGGATGCGTTTAGAGTAATCCCGGCCATCGACCTCATTGACGGAAAGTGCGTCCGTCTGACGCAAGGAGACTATGAAACAAGGCGTGTTTACAGCGATGATCCAGTCGCATTGTCAAGGAAGTTTCTTGAGGTTGGACTTGATCTGGTTCATTTAGTGGATCTGGACGGGGCGAGGAGTGGGCATCCTATGAACCTGCCGGTGGTGGAGGCTGTCGCAGCCACAGGGATTACTGTAGAGCTCGGAGGCGGGCTGCGTACCATCCACCATCTCCGGCAGGCTACGGAAAGTGGGGTGGAGTATCTGATCCTCGGTTCGCGCCTGCTGTCAGACATCACTGTCCTCCGGGAGTGGACTGAACACTTTCCCCACCGGTTTGTGGCAGCCATTGATGCCCGGGACGGAAAGCTATCCACTCACGGATGGGAGTTCACTACAACAGTTGATGTGACGGAGGTCGTAGAGAAGGTCGAATCTCTGGGATTCTCCCGCATCATCTACACTGACATACAGCGTGACGGGATGTTGTCCGGCCTAAACCTGCTACAGCTAAGATCCGTGGCTCGGAGCACAACCCTTCCTGTTGTAGCCTCAGGTGGAGTAGCTGGTGTGGAGGACATAACTTCCGTGAAGAAACTCCACGCCGCGGGCGTCACCGGTGTGATTGTGGGCAAAGCGTTTTACGAGGGGAAGATCACACTGGAGGAGATGAGCCAGTGCTGACGCGGCGGATCATACCTTGCCTCGATGTGAAAGACGGTCAGGTGGTGAAGGGGGTAAAGTTTGTGAACCTGGTCAACGAAGGGAATCCGGTGGAGTTGGCGGCGCGCTATTCTGACTCCGGTGCCGATGAACTTGTGTTTCTTGATATTACGGCGACTTTGGAATCCCGCCGGCATGTGGTGGATCTGTTGAGGGAAGTGGCGAAGCGGGTGTTCATCCCGTTCACCGTGGGGGGAGGAATCAGAACCACCGACGACATAGGTGAGATTCTTCACGCCGGTGCCGACAAAGTTTCTATCAATTCAGCCGCCCTTAAGAACCCGGGCCTACTGACGGAAGGGGCGAGGCGGTTCGGTTCCCAGTGCATCGTTCTGGCTATGGACGTGAAGCGGAATGCCAGCGGCTGGCGGGTTCATTCTCATGGGGGGACGAAACCGACGAAAAGGGAGGCCATCCAGTGGGCGATGGAAGCGGTGGAGAAAAGTGCCGGAGAAATCTTGCTGACCAGCATGGATGCTGACGGAACACAGAACGGAGTGGACGTAGAACTGACACGCCGGATCAGCCGCTCTGTGAATATCCCCGTTATTGCATCAGGGGGGATTGGGACTGTTGACCATTTCAGGGAGGCTATCGAGACGGGAGAGGCGGACGCTGTTCTGGCGGCATCCGTTTTCCATCGCGGTATCTTCACCGTGCGGGAGGTGAAGGAATCTCTGGCAGCGCATAAGATCCCCATGAGATTGACAGGAGAAGAAAATGAACTTTAATGAAGCGAAAACCCTTGTTCAAGAGATGAATCTGAGATTAGATCACAACGGTCTGGTGCCAGCCATCATACAAGATAGTGCCAGTGGCGACGTGCTCATGCTTGGGTACATGAGCACGGAAAGTCTCGCCATCTCTCTCGCCGAAGGGAGGACATGCTTCTGGTCCCGAGGCCGCCAGATTCTCTGGCGAAAGGGAGAAACAAGCGGACATAAACAGGTCGTCTCTTCCATTGCTCTCGATTGTGACCGGGATACCGTGCTGGTGAGTGTGGAACAGACTGGCGCCGCGTGTCACAATGGTAGCCGTTCGTGTTTTGAAGAGACAATTGAACTTGCGACAGATGAAACTGAGAGCAACGATCAACCTAATAAGGAGGTACAGAAGTGAAAAGCATTGCTGACCACCGACGTAGAGTTTACGACTGCATAACCAATCTCATCGGGAGTTCTGATAATCCCACGCCAATCGTGATGTTGAACCGCAGGATGAATCCGTATCCCGAGTTTCAGATCGGTGTGAAGTTATAACGATTCAATATTTTCGGTTCCATAAAGGATCGTGTTGCCTTGAGCATGATTCGTGAAACAGAGGTGGGAACCGGGCAGACTCTCCTGGAAGCCTCTTCCAGGAATACCGGCCTGGCTCTGGCGGCCATTGCCAACGCTATCGGTCTGCCGGCGGAAGTGGCCGTCCCGGAAAGAATACCAGAGGAAAAAAGGTGCTATTGAGATTGCTGGGAATAGATACATTGGGGGAGGCGGAAGACGAGCTATACCCTCTGTTCCCCAATGAGGGGGCACGGCAGTCACTATCTCAGCGGACGATGTTTTCAAGTATACGAGCTTTTATCAGCCGTACTTGGCGGATGCAAACGAACCTTAAAATGGGGAACAAGGCGATCCTGACCGGACTGGAATGGAATGCTTGACGAAGGAGAAGATATGAGCAAGAAGAAAGTAGTATTAGCATACAGCGGAGGGCTCGATACGTCGGTCATTCTCAAATGGCTGCAGAACAAAGGGTATGCAGTCATTTGTTTTGTCGGCAATGTGGGTCAGCGGGAGGATTTTGCAGCCGTAGAGGAGAAGGCCCTGAAAACAGGCGCCTCAAAAGTCTTCGTGGAGGATCTGCGGCGTGAGTTTATCACCGACTTCATTTTTCCTGCGCTTCAGGGTAATGCGCTGTATGAAGGGAGGTATCTGTTAGGCACGTCTCTGGCCCGGCCGGTCTTGGCGAAAAGGCAGATCGAGATTGCCCGGAGCGAGGGGGCGAACTTCGTGGCTCACGGAGCCACCGGCAAGGGGAATGATCAGGTGAGGTTTGAACTGACCTACTACGCACTGAATCCGGATATTCAGGTAATCTCGCCCTGGAAGGACAGCGAGTTTCTCGCTGAGTTCAAGGGACGGACCGATCTATTGGCCTCTGCTGAAGCGTGGGAGATTCCTGTGAGCGCCACAAAGAAGCACCCGTACAGTGAGGATGAGAATCTGATGCACATCAGCCACGAGGCGGGCATCCTGGAAGACCCAGCTCTGCGGCCTGCCGAATCGGTTTTCAGCCATACTGCCGGCATAGATCAGACGCCGGGCAAGGAAACGATTATCGATATTTACTTTGAGAACGGATTACCGACAAAGGTCGTGAACCTGGATGATGGAACCGAGCAGAGTGATCCTCTGGATCTTTTTCTCTACCTTAACGGTCTTGCGGGAGAACACGGCATAGGGCGGCTCGACATGGTTGAGAACCGGTTCATCGGTATTAAGTCGAGAGGAATTTACGAGACGCCCGGCGCTACCGTATTGTGGGCTGCCCACCGCGACCTCGAAGGGATGGCCATGGACAAGGAGGTAATGCACCTCCGCGACATGCTGATCCCGAAATTCTCGGAACTCATCTACAACGGCCTCTGGTACTCGCCCGAAATGGACTTCATAATGAGCGCATTCAAAAAGAGTCAGGAGGCCATCGATGGCAAGGTGACTGTGGCTCTCTACAAGGGGAATGTGACGGTGGTCGGAAGAGAATCCCATACGTCCCTTTACGATCAGGACTTCTCCAGCATGGAGGTTGAGGGCGGTTTTGACGCTGAAGACAGCCGCGGCTTCATCAATATTCACTCTATCAGACTCAAGGCCCACAATCTTGTGTTGCACAAGCGGCGGCCTTACAACTGGAGAAAGGAGTAGCGTTTATGGGGAAGCTATGGCAAAAAGGATACGACCTGAATAAAGAAATTGAGTCGTTTACCGTGGGCGATGATCCTGAACTCGATCAGCGGTTGGTCCCCTACGATTGCGTCGCTTCCATGGCACATGCAAAGATGCTGGGCAAGATCGGGATTCTTGACGGTAACGAAGTTAGACAGCTCGTTGCGGAACTGGAGAACATCATCGAACTCCACAAGGGCGGGCAGTTCCCCATAACTCTTGATCAGGAGGACTGCCACACGGCTATCGAGAATCATCTCACAGAAAAGCTGGGCGATCTGGGGAAGAAAATCCACACAGCCCGCTCACGGAATGATCAGGTGTTGACGGCATTGCGTCTGTTCTACAAAGATCAGATCAATGAATGTGAGGAGTTGATTGACGGTCTCATCGAGTCAATGGAAAGCTTCATCAAAAGAAGTGGAGAGACGCCGTTGCCGGGCTATACGCACATGCGGAAAGCCATGCCTTCATCTGTCGCTATGTGGGGCGGTGCGTTGGTCGATTCCATGAAGGACAATCGGAAACTGCTCCACGTGGTCCTTGTATTGATTGATCAGTCACCGCTGGGTACTGCCGCCGGCTATGGAGTACCGCTGAAGATCGATAGGGAATTCACAGCGAAAGAGCTGGGGTTTGATACAGTGCAGCAGAACCCAATCTATGTCCAGAACAGCAGGGGGAAATTTGAGATATCGCTGCTGCACGCACTGAGCCAGATTATTCTCGACCTCAACAGAATCGCATCGGATTTGATTTTGTTCAGCATGCCCGAGTTTGGCTTCTTTGAACTGCCTGATGAGTTTTGTACCGGCAGCTCAATCATGCCGCAGAAAAAGAATCCCGATGTGCTGGAAATTCTGAGGGCTAAGTACCATGTGGTGAGGTCGTGCCAGCACGAAGTGGAGTCTATTGTGGGGAATCTGATATCAGGATTCAGTCGAGACCTCCAACTCACCAAGGAGCCCACTCTCAGGGGTATCGACACGACCCTGGAGTGTCTCTCCGTGGCGGCACTGATTTTCAGTGAACTGAGCTTGAACAAGGAGCGGTGTGAGAAGGCGATGACGGACGAACTGTTTGCCACGGAGGAGGTTTATCAGCTGGTGGAACAGGGAATCCCATTCCGGGAAGCATACGGGCGGGTGGCGCTGAAGCATAAAGATTCGTCATAATCTGAGGCAGGAGAATCTGCTCTGCCTGGCTACCTACCAGCAAAGAGATGTTGAATGTCACCTCTAAAATGTATAGCTTCCTCTCTCACTTGAGGAGTATCAAACGATGGTCTCGCCTCCTGTCCGTACGTTAGCCATTTCCCCGCTGGTTCTTGCCGCTATTCTGAAGGTTTGTACGCCTATTCAGGTGGACGGTAACGGTGACCTTCCTTTGGATGAAATTGTTCTTCCCCCGGGGTTCGAGATTCAACTGTATGCCAGCGACGTCCCCAATGCCCGGTCGATGACGCTGAGCTCCAGTGGAGTCCTGTTCGTAGGTACTCGTCGTGAAGGGAATGTCTACGCCATCCGGGACGAAGATGGGGACTTTCATGCCGATGAAGTTATTGTCATCGATGAAGGTCTCAACATGCCCAACGGCGTTGCTTTCAGAGATGATGACCTTTACGTGATGGAGGTAAATCGGCTGTTGCGATATAACGACATAGAAGATCACCTTGATGCCCCGCCCGATCCTGTGGTGGTTTATGATCGCTATCCAACAGACAGTCACCACGGCTGGAAATTCATCCGCTTCGGCCCAGACGGGATGCTCTACATTCCGGTGGGTGCTCCCTGCAACATCTGCGACGAGGAAGACGACCGCTATGCCTCTATTACAAGGATCAACCACGATGGTAACGGTTTCGAGATCTTCTCACATGGAGTGCGAAACACGGTAGGCTTTGACTGGCATCCCGTGACAGAGGAATTGTGGTTCACCGATAACGGCCGCGACTGGCTGGGCGATGACATGCCTCCAGATGAACTGAACCGCGCCCCGGAAAAGGGAGTGCACTTTGGATTTCCGTACTGCCATGGAGAAGATATTCTCGATCCCGAATTCGGAGAAGGGCAAGATTGTGCTGATTATGTGTCGCCGGCTCAGGAACTGGATCCACATGTGGCTGCTCTGGGGATGCGCTTCTACACCGGGGATATGTTCTCCGAGAATTACCGCGATCAGATCCTCATCGCTGAGCACGGCTCTTGGAACCGGAGCATCCCCATCGGCTATCGGCTGATGCTGGTAGAATTGAATGGGGATGACGTCGTCGGCTACAAGGTTTTCGCCGAGGGGTGGCTTCAGGGGATGACGGCTTGGGGGCGGCCGGTAGATGTTCTCGTGATGCCGGATGGGAGTCTACTGGTGTCAGATGACTTTGCTGGCGTTATCTACCGGATCACCTATACGGGTCGGTAGCGAGCAAGAGGAAAAGAGTGACGAGACTTACCTTATGGGTAGCAGATGACCGAGGATGTAGCCGATGAGTATCCCAACAAGCAGCGCCAGAGTTAGAACGCGGGAGCGAACCATCTCTTTGGTGTAGCCTTTCTTGATGGCTATGACAGAGACGATGTAGCCGAGGCCATTCACGAGCCAGAAGAACGGCAGAGCAAAAACTTTCACGATCAGAGGACCCACCACGGGAATGAGTGTAACTACAGCCCCCAATCCCGCAAACGCCTTTGTGAACAGACTGAGTACGATCGTTAAGATGGCAATGATTTCTTTAGGAACGTCGAATGCGAGGAGGACCAGAATGCCGGCCACGATTCCGCCCCACAGAAAAACACTCTTTCCGTATTGCTGCCAGAATGGTTTTCGTTCTGCTTCGGTGTTGTCAGTCATCCTCTATCTCTGCGGTGAGGGTGATCCCTCGAACAGTCACTTCTGCCTGTAATATACGTCTTTCCCCGCCCCTTTCAATCCAGATTTGCCGCACACAGTTGCTAAGCGCAATCCCCCATGTGAAGACGTCTGTTGTTTCCACAAGCTCTGTTTTCGTACCCTTCGTTTTGCGTATATCAAAACGGTAGTGATCAGACAGGTACGATTCTCCATTCACATCGATTTCAGTAGAATCGACCCAAAGAAATCGCCCTTGAAATAGTTGCCCTTCGTGATCTAATTGCCACCATTTGGTATCGAGATTGCTCCAATCTGTCGTTCGACTTCTCATAAGGAGAGAGAATAGGTTGTGTATGTCTGAAGGGCGCTCGTAGTGTGAATCCTCGTAGCGATAAGCCCCTGCGTCACTGTCCCACTTTAGGATGAGCTTCTGATCAATGTTCGGTTGCTTGATCCTCTTTTCATATCTGAGCATCTGGAATGTCTGCCCATCGTAGACGGTTGTATAGCTGTTGTCCACTTCAAAGACATATGCAAAAACATTGGTTGTTTCCGCGGTAAATTCCAGTTTCCTCTCATTAATGCCTGATCCTTCGCTCAGTGACATGGTGATATCCACGCATGGGATTTTCCAGAAATAAACGGTGTAGTTGAATTTGTCGCTTGCGAGTAGAGAAGAGGCGGTGGCAAGCAGCGTCAATCCGATTCCGCAGTGCTTTATTGGTCGCTTTATCATAAGTTGATTTGATGTGAAACTGTTGATTTCTGCTTTCGCCCCTTCCATGAGAGGGGTACAAAGGAACCTAACGTCCCCAAAATAACAACGTATAAGCTGTGCCACAGTTCATCTGCGAAAAAGAACCATGCATCGAAAGGTCGTTCAACCAGCGCCGTATAGCGTGAGATGAGGATACCGTCGCCCATCATCTTAATAAACCACGGCAAAAGCCAGCCGGACTGCCAAGTCGCAAGAAAAAGTATCTGGCTTGCCAGAACGGAAATATTCGTCAGGTAGATAAGTATCAGAGCCCATTTGAAATTGCTATTGACGAAAGGGAGACGGAAGTATGAAGCACCTTTTGATGCAAACCGGAGACGTTGCATTATGAATGATTGCCAGTCAGGTGGAGGGGTACTTGTCACTTCCGCCGCTTTGGAAGTAGCGAATGCCAGGTGCCAGCCCCGGCTGGAAATCTTGTGCATCATGAGATCATCATCGCCTGAAAAGAACGACTCAATCTCATCGTATCCGCCCACGTGTTCGTAGGTTGACCGCCTGACAGCCAAATTTCTACCGCTAAGCGTCAACGGTAGATTTTGTGCAAGGCCGCCCGCCGCCAAAGCATCCAGCCCGATGGAATCCATCAGCAGCATTCTGTTCCATAGTATCTCATTGCTAACCAGAGATGCGGGTCCCGCCGCCATTCCCAGATTCTCATTGGTGAAGAGGGAACTGATTGATCTCGCCCATCCGGGTGACATAACGCAGTCGGCATCGGTAAAGAGAAGTAACTCTCCGGAAGACTCTTGTATACCTCTTGCCAGTGCCCATTTCTTGGGAGACCAGGTTTCTGGTGTATTGTCTACAAACAGCTGTCTGATACGCGAATCGGTGAATACCGCTTGATCGATGATTTCACCCGTTGAATCAATGGAGCCGTCATTGACGATGACTATTTCGATTTTTTCATTCGGGTAATCCTGAGCTTGCAGGTGCTCAAGAAGTTGACCAATATGTTGCTCCTCATTACGTGCCGCCACAATAATGGAGAGGTTGGGAAGATCTGTATCTTTCCGGTCGTTTCCATTTGATACAGTTTTAAGGCCGTTTCTGAGCCAGGTGAGAAAAAGAAAGTATGTGAAAGCGAGAAGCGAAAGGATAGCGATCATTTCTGGCGCCCTCCCCATCCAGTTGGAATCGGCAACAGGGTAACAATCCCCATCACCACGACGTATGGGATCTGGGAAAAGAACCATATGGGGAAGGACCGCCGCATATCAAATCTTTCAAAGAGTGAGGTCGTTCTGAGCATAAGAAGACCTTCGACAATAAACTTTAAACCCAAAGCGAGTATGAAAGGAAAGAACCATTTCAGTGAGAACAGCAGACTAGCGGCCAGTAAAAGAATAAGAAGATTGGCGAGGAAAGTAACAATAATGACGAAGAAGAAAAACATGTCAGTTTGCCTGACGGAAAGGGAATCAGCCGCCCATCTGATGCGCTGAGAGATAAATGGCCGCAGATTGGGTAACGGCGGCGTGCTGACATAACTGGCGCGGTCGAATGCGGTAGTGATAGTCCACTCTTTGTGCTGCTTGATATTCTGTAAGAGGAGATTATCATCACCTCCGGCAGCATCAGCGAAAGAAGAAAAGCCGCCAGCTTGTTCAAAAACTTCTTTGCGGTAGGCGAGATTCTGGCCTGTGCAGGCAAAGGGAAACCCGAGCGATGCTGTACCACGGGCGGCGCCCATTAACAGGAGAAAATCCAGCGCCTCTATCTGCTGCATAGCGGTCTCCGGGTGATCGATCTCCGCATGTCCAATAACCAGCCCGGTGTCAGGCGTGAAACAGGAGACCATCGATTCAATCCACTGACTGGAGATGTGACAGTCCGCATCGGTCAACAGAATGATTTCGCCTCTGGCGCTGCGGATGCCGATGTCGAGGGGACGCTTCTTGTTTCTTAAAGGTGATGCCGATCCTTCTGTTGAGAGGAAGTGTACGTTATCGTACTTCTCCATAAAGGCGTGAGTAACGTTTGGCGTGATATCTGTCGATTCATCATCGACGACGATCACTTCGTATTTTTCTTTGGGATATGTCTGATGAACAACTTCTCTCAGGATACGGTGAATGTGATCCCTCTCATTTTTTGCCGGGAGAACTACGGTGATGAAAGGCTGGGTGCTGGAATGATTCTTCTCTTCCAGAAAGAGGCCAATAAGGAAGAATGAGACGGCTAAGAAGTAGAGTCCAATGACCGCATAGAAGAGAGTGATGAACAAAGTTCTACTCTAGATACTGGAGAACAGTGACGCGGCGATAAGGAAATAGACAAGGATTCCAAGCACATCTATTGATGTTGTTACAAAAGGTCCCGAGGCAATAGCTGGATCGACATCGAGTTTTCTCAACACTATAGGTACGAGGGTACCGATTGATGTGGCAATCACCATAGATGCGCAGATGGCCAGCCCCACTACCAGTCCAAGTCTCGGCGGGGCGTCAATGAATTTCATAGACGCCACGGCTCCCAGCAGGATGCCGTAGAAGATTCCCAGCACAAGGCCGACGCGCATCTCTTTCCAGATCACTTTACCCATCTGCATCAGCTGTACTCGCCCTGTGGCGAAACCTCTGACAATGATAGTGGAAGACTGTGTCCCCACATTACCTCCCATACCGACGATAACAGGGATGAAAGCTGCTAGTGCGATGATACTTTGTAGTACCGTTTCGAATAGTCCGATGATGTAGACGGCAATCGTACCACCGATCCAGCTTGCGAAGAGCCACGGCAGGCGCAGCTTCACATTCTCGAATGTTGATTTCATAAGGATTTCCCGGTCTCTGCCGATCCCGGCCATCTGTAGAAAATCTTCTGTCGCCTCTTCGCGAATAACATCAACTACGTCATCCACCGTTACGATGCCAAGCAGAACACCACTGCTGTCTATTACCGGGATTGCCAGCAGATTGTAGCGTGACACCTGACGAGCTACCTCTTCCTGATCAGTCTCTGGCGTCACTGAAACCACGTCTTTTACCATTATGGTCTTGAGTTCCGTCAGCGGCGAAACTGTAACAAGATCACGGAGTGAGACGACTCCGGTGAGTCGCTTGGCTTCATCAGTGATGTAGAGGTAGAAGACCATCTCCGCCTCTTCAGATGATTGAATAGATTTGATGGCTTCTCCGGCCTGAGTGCTCTCCGGCAGAGAGAATACGTCCACCGACATTATACCCCCAGCAGTATCCTCGGGGTAGGCCATCAGTTCCTCCAGCTCTTCCGATTCTTCTTTTCTCAGCGTTTCGAGGATTGCGTTGGCTTTCTCTTCGGGAAGCAGATTCAGAATGTCGGCGGTATCGTCCGAACCAACTTCTTCCAGTAACTGTGCCACCTCCTGTGCATCGAGCGGTTGGAGCAGTGTTTCGATGACAGTGCTGTCCAGTTCACTCAAGAACTCGCCAATACGGTCTGTCTGTCTGATCAGGTTGAAGATAGAGATGCGCTCAATATCCGTGAACTGACGGAAAAGGAGGGCGAGGTCAGCCGGGTGTGTCTTATTGATTAGTTTCAGCAGATTAGCTTTGGCCCGCCGCCGGCTGAGCCGTCGGAATGTATCCAGCAGCACAGCCACCTCCGTCTGAAGCATAGGTGTTCTTTTCACTGTTTCAACTGTTGCCATTGGTCCTGTCAGATCACCTCTTTTTCAACTGCTTCATAGTTGATTGCCGGAAGATGTGCCATGTTCCTGAATCCGATGTACGTGAGGGCCGCGCCCCCAGTGAGGATAAAGGGGGAGACATGACCCCGCCAGACGTACCACGATTCGAAATACTCACCCCAGTTTACGAACAGAAAGGCGAGACCGTTGTTGAGTCCGTGCAGGATCATGCTGGGAAAAACAGAATTGCTCCTCCATGCTAGATAGCCCATAACCAGTGCAAGAAGGTATATCTGTATTACCCAAGAGGGGCTCATGTGAATGAAAGCGAAGAAGAGGCTGGTGATCAGGACCGCACGGGTGACATCCTTCCAATACTTCTCCAGCACGTTCTGCAAGAATCCGCGAAAGAGGATCTCTTCTGTAACCGCCGCCACAACGACCGATCCGCAAAAGAGCAGCAGCAGCGATAAAAGGTCGTCGCCACGCAGAAATCCGAGGAATTGCTCTGTCCAGTCGGGCGTTGGTAAGAAGCGGACCAGCAGTCGATCCAGTTCATCCGTCCAGACGACCACACCCAGAGAGACAATCGTGCTGAGACCGAGCATACGACGCGGTACGCGGTTCAGACGAAGGGCACTGCGAACGTCGTTCGTTCTTCTGCTGATGAAGATGAGAAGAGGTAATATGAGGAGGAATTCGCCCAGGATCAGGACGCCCGGCCAGAATGATAAATCTGCAGAACTATCCTGAAGGAGCAGTATGACAACAGATGTCAACAGTGTCGACAGAAGAAGCGACAGGATGACGATCCCGAATGCTGTGCGGGGAGTGAACGGATTGTTCATCTGGTTCTGACTCCTGTGTCATACTTAACGGTTTCCCGGTCATGGTTCTGGCGAAGTTACAGAATCCAATTGCGAAAACCAAATAATGAGCCGAGTGAGGAGTCACCCGTTTCCCGAACATCTGGCAAATTGGTAAATCACTGCCCTTTTTCGCATTTCGGATAGGTTGTTGTAAATTGACAAATGCTGTTTATGCAAAGGTTGAGTCGCATGACGATCTCAAAAATCACTATTGTTTGTCTGTTAACCCTCGTATTGGCCACTCCCGGTGTCTGTGAAAAAGTGGTTCTGACAGGTTCGGTATATGACGTTAATACACACAGGGAGATCGGCGGGGTTAATATCTATATCAAGAATACCGAGATAGGTACAATCAGCGATTTTTCCGGTCGTTATTCGCTAGAGCTCCCGGAAGCCTCAGAAGGGATGCTGGTTGTGTTTCAACATATAGGTTACGAGATGAAGGAAATGCCTTTGGCGGAAGTAAAATCCACTGCGCGAATTTTCCTTCAACCCCGTGTGATTCCGTTGCGAGAGTTGGAGGTGGAAGCTCAAGGGACGCGACTTGGTATAGAGAAAGATCTGCCACAGCGCGTGGCTGTATTTGAGGCTCAAGAGTTCGAGATCCGGGGGTATGTAGACGCTGCTGACCTTCTTCGAAGTGATCACAGTATTCAGGTTGAAGAGCAGTTGAGCGGTAAGAAGACAGTGGCCATCCGCGCAGGCAATCCCGATGATGTGGTGGTTCTCTACAACGGCGCCAAGATGAACAGCACTTATAACAACATCTTCGATCTCTCCCTTATTAATCTTGAGGATGTGGACCGCATCGAGATCGTTAAGGGGAGTAACACGGCACTCTACGGTTCGGAAGCGTTCTCCGGTATTATCAATATCGTCCCGAGGATCAGACAAGACTACAATGTGAGATTTCAGCAGAGGTTTGGTACGTATGATTCAGGCAATTGGGGTCTAAATCTTTACCAAGGTTATAAGGGACTGAACGCTACATACGGTTTCATTGAAGGTGCCTCGAGGCGACGCTTCATGGATGATGCTATTCTTGAGAACAAGGGCACTCACCACAGTGCTAATATATTCTTCGATTTTTCTTCACGTCGTTCAGAGACAATGACCAATCGTCTCTCGGCCTCGTTTGTCAGATCTCTTCAGGAATACTCAGATTTCAGGGATGACGAGACGCTGGTGAACTTTAATCAGATAGAGATGGTACGCTACAATGGCAACCTTGGCCCTCTGAGCCAGATGAACCTGTCACTATCTCACCACTCTTTGGACGAGTCTCAGTCACTACTGAACAGTTCCGGTACCATAGACCGTCTTTTTCAGGACAGGTCAATGCAGTATAGCATTGAAAAGGGATTCGAGAGGGAGCAGGTCGAAGTGGTGATCAAATACGAGCTAGAAGCTGCGCAGCTCAATTTCACCGATGAAAGGTCCCTTACAACAGAGCAATCCATCGGACTTGAGTCTGCCGCCTTTGCGCGCAAGAAAGAGGGATTCGTCTCAGTTCTTAAGTTTCACAATCCCACTACTACCGGTAGGATTCAGGCTTCCGATTTCGATATCAGTTTTCGCCGCGACAGGGTAACTGACAGACAAGAAGATGTAACTCTGCGTAGCGGCACGCCCGATTCTCTCGCAGGTCTGTTTGACGAAACTATGTGGAGTGAAACCACTTTCAAATTGTCCAATCATTTCTCAGGTGGATTCGGCGGCTTCGTGTTCACCAGTTACATTAACTACGGTACAAACGTCAAATTCCCCACGCTATTTCAACAAATAAGCTCTCCTGAATCGATCACCTCCGTAGTGGCAAGACCAAATCTCAATCCGGAGAAGAATACAGCGCTTGAGCTGGGGGTAGAGCTGACAGGTAATACGCCGCACCTGGCGAACATATACGGCTATCAAATCTCGGCCAGCCTGTTCCGCAATGATTTTGAGAACAAGTTGCGCGTATTTTTCCCGGTGGGTGTCCCGGTAGCCTTCTATGATAACATTATAAGTGCCAAGCTATCCGGAGTGGAGAACCAGGGGAGACTCTTTCTGCTAAAGAAGAAAATAACGCTCGAATTTGGTCTCTCGCTGTACTCCGTCTCCGAAAGGGCAGCTTTCCCCTTCAAATCTGATAAGAAGTTTACTTCTACCGTGATGATTGACCATGCCGGCTATTCAATGCAGCTCCACTGGTTTAAGGAAGGGGAACAGGTGGGATGGATCAGACAGGCGTCAGGCGAGTTTTCGGAAGCCATTCTGCCGCAATACTCTAATGTCGATTTTCATTTCAGCAAAACTGTTTCGTGGAAACGGATGAAATTCTTTGTCAACGCCAGCGGTCGCAATCTCTTGAACCGTGACGTAGTGCTTCAGGGTCTTGCCTTGCGAGACCGGCGCTTTTACCTGACAGTGGGGACAAAACTGTGAAGGAGCATCAACAGCAGTCTTCCTTGGGAAGAGCAATTTTCGCAGGCTGGTCTTCAGTTGGGGTTTTCGTCCTCACGGCATGGCTGATACTTGTTGCCGGTTGCACGGAGAATCCGTTCAACGATGACAGCGAAAAGATCTCATCGCGAGCCATCAGCGGTGCGGTCACTCTGAATGACGGAGCAGTTCCCAAGGGCGTTTATGTCTGGCTCGAAGGACTTGATGTAGGTACGAGAACCGATGAGCAAGGGGAATTCAGTCTTGTGCTACCGCCGCCATCCAGTAGTAGCGCTGGTTCAGCCATGGATGGAGTCTTTAATCTCTATTTCTATGTGGCAAACTATGCTATTGATACGGCGGAGGTTGTGTTGGTAAATGGTGAAGTTGCCCGTTCGGAGGGTGACATAAACGATCAGAGTGAGCTGAAGCAGTCAAAACAGTTGTACAAACTTCTCGATGTGGTAACCTCAGTTTCTCCTCAAACGATCCTCTTCGAGTACTGGGGGAAGATGAATATCAGTGTAACACTGAATGCTATCTCATCGTCCGTTGTAGTGGAGTCCTTAAAAAAGATTGCGAATAGAGTGGTGTTTAGAACTGGTCTGGTGCTGGTGGATGAAAACGATCAGTTTGTGAAGGTTATTGGTCAGGGATCTAGTTGGGATCTTGGATTGGAAACAATTAGACAGGAGCAGACGACATGGAGAATCAGGAAATCGTGGCCACCATGTGAGCTGCCTGTGGGTGTGTACCGCTTCATTCCGTACCTGATAATCAGGCAGCCGAACGTTCCTCAGGCGCTTATAGAAAGCCTCGGGCGAGATGCGCAGAACCTGGACCGAAGCTATTTGAACATGCCTTTTATTCCGCGCGGAGGGAAACTCATTGTCAGTGAAACAGCCACTGGTTGAAGAGGTGCGGTAGGCATGAAATACTATCCGCTGATCATAACGTCTTTCTTTCTGGCTATTTCGTGTGAGAGCCCTCTGAAACCTCCACCCGCGGAGGATAGTGAGTTTTTTGTCAGTCACGACTATGCGGGAACATTACGCCTCATCAAGAAAATACCCATCACACTAGAATGGTCGCAACTCAAGTTCAACCAATTTGAACAATACTCGGTTTATCGTTCACAATCTGACGGTAACGGCGAAACATGGATTAAGAGGGCCGAGATTTTTGATCCGATGCGGACCACTTTCACCGACACCTTGGATAATGACTTGACATTTCGCTTTAAAATCCAGGCTGTATTCTCTGATGGAGAGCTTAAGGAAGCGACTACGGAACCGATAGTTATCAAAACAACTTCTGTTACTGTACCTGATGAATGTGATTGTCTGCAAGATGCTTATGACGCGCCGTTCATTGACGACGGAGATACCATCTACGTGGGCGAAATGACAGTTTGTACTGTTCCAAGACCGTTGGTCTTTCTGGACAAAGACGTTGTAATCAAGAGTCTTCTTGGAAAAACTGAGACTGTCATTGAACGTTCACGAATGCTTCTTTCCATGTCGCGCGGTAAGATCAGCGGTTTTACGTTCAAGCATGGATGGATTGATCTACACGGCACAGCTATGATGACAGATTGCATAGTTACAGAAGCAAGACTACTGGCCGGCAGAGGCCCGCTCATTGTGAGGGAAACTGCTGAAGTTAACAATTCCCTAATCAGTGGGAACAGCAATCACAGCTTCTGGAATGTTGGTGGAGAAGGAGCTGGCGTGCTGCTTGAAGATCAGGCCACAATCCGCAATTGTCGTATCAGTGATAATCGAACATCTGAGAGTGGCGGTGGCATTCTGGCTCGGGGTGAACCAACAATCCAAAACTGCATTATAGATAATAATCGTGCTGCAAAAGGTGGGGGAGGGCTCTTCACGGCGGTAAGCGCAAATCCTACCATCATCAATTGTGTGTTGTATGGGAATAGGTCGGGCATATCGGATGCCGGATCGGGAGCAATTTTTCAAGATAAGGCATCGTCATTCACGATACTCAATAGCATTGTCTGGGGTAACAGTGCGGCAGAAGGGGCGGATCTGCTTTGGCGTAGCGCCTCCTACTCGGATATCGAATACAATAGCGATGGTACAGAGAATATTGATGCAGATCCTCTCTTTGTCGATCCCGCCTCAGGTGACTTCCGTCTCCAGCCTGGCTCGCCCGGCATAGACGCCGGTCATCCCGACGCGCAGTACAATGATGCGAACGGTTCGCGCAATGATATGGGGGCTTTCGGCGGGCCGTATGGAGAGTGGCAGCCGGACGGTTTGTGATCGGTGGCGGCGTAGCCGCGTATGTGGACGGCGGATACAAACATGCCGTGTGGGACAGCACTGATAACGGCGGCAAGGCGGTTCCATCCGGCATTCACATTTACTGCTTCGATGCCAATTCGCTGGAGACTGATGACGCGTTCCACCAGACTCGAAAGATGGTCTTACTCCGCTGACCTGATTCCCTCATTCCCTAATCCTCCCGCCACCGGCAGGGGTTTTTGTTGCACAATCTTACACCTCCGTCTATTTTTGTTCAGCAGTCTGGTTATGTATTGGGATTGTTGAAGAAATGGAGCTATGGATAAATGGAGTGATGAGTTACCTCTCCGAAGCTTTGCTGAGCTTTCGGCGGTGAGAGGAACCACAGACTGTCGTGTTCGCTGACGTCTCATTTCCCATCTCAAGCTATCAGGTCTTCACCTATCGGATTCCGAAGAGTATCAGTGGAAGCGTAGAAGTCGGCGTCCGTGTGTGTGCGCCGTTCGGGACGAAGAAGAACGCTCAGGGCGTGGTGGTGAATCTCAAGAAGAAGGCCGGCTTCAAGGGGAAGATTCGCTCCATCGGCGGCATCATTGACGAGACGCCCATCTTCGGCAAGACGCTCTGGGAACTGATCAACTGGGTTAGTCAGCACTACATGACACCGTTGGGACAGGTGATGCGCTCGGCGGTACCGGCCCGTCTTTCCCGCTCGTACTCGCCGCCGGAGCAGTTGATGGTGCAGTTCAACGGCATTTCTGACGAAGCGATGATGGAGCTTGAAGAGAAAGCGCCGCGCCAGTTTCAAGTTATCAGGTTACTAGAGAATCAGGAGACAGACGTACCTGTTGCCGGCTTGAACCCCACGGTACCGAACGCAGCCGCGGTCTGCTGGGCGCTGGAGAAGAAGGGTCATGTCTCGCTGTCGCGCGTGCCGAGAATCCCTGACGTATCAGACCTCAGTATCACGCCCGTGAAGAAGGAAGTAAAGTTCAGCAAGGCGCAAGAACAAATTGTCGCTGAAATGGAAGCCAAGCTCAAGGCGGAGGCGTTCAGTCCCTATCTCCTCCACGGCGTGACGGGGAGCGGCAAGACTGAGATATATATCCATCTGGCGCAAAGGGCGGAAGAGAAGGGGCGGCATTCTATATTGCTGTTGCCGGAAATTGCGCTCACGCCGCAGATCGCGGGAAGGTTTAGGGCTGTCTTCGGCGAAAAGGTGGCTATCTGGCACAGCCGGATGACAAAGGCAGAGAGGGCGTGGACTTGGCACCAGATCTGCGCCGATGCCTTCAGCGTGGTGGTTGGTGCCCGCAGTGCCATCTTCACTCCGCTGAAAGACGTAGGACTTATCGTGGTAGACGAAGAACAGGAGAGCGGTTTCAAGCAGGAATCTCCGGCACCGAGATACCACGCACGGGATGTGGCACTCATGCGGGGAAAACTCTCCTCAGCCCTTACTGTACTGGCAGGGGCTACGCCGAGTATGGAGTCGTATTACAATCAAGCTGTGGGCAAGCTCAACTATCTGAGACTGAAGAGGCGCTACGGTGTAGCTAAGTATCCCCGAGTCCACATGGTGAACATGACTACCGAGCGGGAAGAGACGGAGGATTACTCCATCACACTCTCTCGCCTCCTGCAGGAAAAGATGAAGGATCGTTTCAAAAAGGGCGAGCAGATAATTCTGCTCCAGAATCGAAGGGGATTTGCGCCCGTGGTTTCGTGCAGGGACTGCGGCTTCGTTGAGATGTGCAATCAATGTCAGATCTCCCTCACCTTTCACAGAGTTGATGAAAGATTGAAGTGTCATTACTGTAACTTTGAGAAACCGTCACCCGCACTGTGTCCTGCTTGTGACAGTACGCGAATTGTCCTGGGTGGTACGGGAACGCAGAAGGTAGAGGAGAAGCTGATAGAACTCTTTCCCGAGATCAAGTGTGTACGGATGGACTTGGACACGACCCGCGGCAAAGGTGCTTATACGCGAATTCTGACTAAGTTCAGCGAGGGTGAGTACGACGTTTTGCTGGGGACACAGATGATCGCCAAAGGGCTCGATTTTCCCAACGTAACCCTGGTGGGGATCATCAATGCGGATACCGGCCTTTACCTTCCGGATTTTCGCGCCGGGGAGAGGACGTTTCAGCTAATCTATCAAGTGGCGGGCAGGTCCGGCCGGGGCGATAAGCCGGGAGAAGTAATCATTCAGAGCAATGATCCGGATCATTCTGTCATCAAGGCGGCGGCACAGCTTGATCTGGAAAAATACTACAATGTCTGTCTCAGTGAGCGGCGAGAGTTGATGTATGCCCCTTTCAGCTGGATGGCTAAGGTGGAATTGTACGGCAAGAAGCGTGAAGCGGTGGCGAAGCGTGCGGAAACTCTGCTCAAACATCTGCAAAACAGACCGAAACATCTCGAAGTCCTGGGACCGGCGCCGTGCCCCATTGAGCGGCTGAGGGGGAACTATCGTTACCAGATCATATTTAAGTCTTCGAAAGAGAAGGATCAGAATGGTCAATCGCTTCGTAGATTTCTTGAGGACAACTTAGTGGATAGAGGCTTCCTGAAAAGAAAAAAGGGCGTTACTTTACGGGTGGATGTTGATCCGGTTTCTCTCCTTTAGATACATCGTTGCCGCACAGATGGCGGCGTTGGCGCTTCTTCCGCACTGGCTGACTGCCCAGGGAAGTTACTCCTCTCTGGAAGTGCCTTATCACGTCAGGTCGGTAAGTATGGGAGGAATCGGTATTGCGGACCGTGGCGGGACTGATATGGCCGCCTTTAATCCAGCGTTGCTGCAAGGCAATACTAAGGAATTACTGCTCTCCGTCCTTCGTTATCCTGCGCAGATTCAGTCCGAGATGGTAGAGTTCAGGTTTCCGTGGCGTGAGCGGTCTGTAGCTGTCACGGTGCGCCACATGGGATACGGCTCATTCGAGGCGCTGGATGAGGATGGGGTAAAGACAGGCGAATTTGCGGCCGGTGATATCTGGGCGTCGCTGGCATTTTCTCAATCGATTTTTCCTTCCATGGATTTCGGACTCACCGCGGGAATCTATCACAGTCAGATTGAAAAAGTGAGGGCCAGCCTGGGCATCATTTCTGTCGGTACGGTGCTGAGACTTCCAGAATTGGACGCTTCGCTGGGACTAAGTGTCCGCAATCTGGGTGTGACACTGCAGAATTACGGCAGTTATCCCGAGACGATTCCGACAAGTGTGAATCTTGGGGCGACAAAAAGACTTGCGCACCTTCCGCTTGAGTTGTCAGTTGATGGTATCTGGTGGGAACAGGGTGGAGTAGCACGGATCGGCGGTGAGTTCGTTCTTAAGCACGGCATCCTCCTGAGGTGGGGCAGTTCTACCTATCGCTTTCAGCAGCAGACCGAACATCTGTGGCGCGACATTCTTTCGGGGAGTTCTATCGGTTTGGGCTACGTTGCGCAAGATCTGACAGTCGACATCGGGTTGGGATACTCGGGAATTGGGGGTGCGGTCATTGGCGTCGGCGTCGCTACGGTTCTTTAGTTGCTCGCGATTTTCAATTTTTCTTTCATATTTCTACAATTAAACTTGTGTCTGGTTTGGGGCTTTTCCAGTATTGCAGGCTTAACTATACAATATCAGCTCATCTGGGAAGAGCCTGAGCCGGTATATAGTGATGAAGAATGAAAAAAAACAATCCCGCCTGAAGGAATTCATATACAATCCCCGAAAGGCGCTCTGGAAACTTGCCGTTCCGATGATGTTTGGCATGATGATTCAGACGGTCTATATGATCGCCGACATGATTTTTGTCGGTCAAGTGAGTGCCGATTCACTGACGGCGCTGGCCTTCAATATGCCGTTGCTTTTCTTTGGTCTTGGCATCACCTTCGGCTTGGGCTCCGGTGTGACGGCCGTGGTGGCGCAGTTCATCGGCGCCGAAGATAAGAAGAATGCCGACAATAGCGCTGAACACGGCATCGTCTTGGGGATAATTTTGGGCGTCGCCTTCACCTTCGCGGGACTGCGCTGGGGAGAGACGGTACTATCCGCTATTGGTGTGCCCGCAAAGCTGCTTCCTTTTGCATGGTCTTACTTCAGGGTTATTGTTTTGGGATATATTTTTATGGTGCTGTCGGTCTTCTTCCGCTCCATCCTTTCAGGCGAAGGTGACGTGAAAACACCGGTCATCATACAGGGCAGTGGTACAGTACTTAACATCATTCTCGATCCCATCTTCATTTTCGGTTTTGGACTTGGTGTGCAGGGGGCGGCGTTAGCGACGGTTGTGAGTCAGGCGTGTGTGGCGCTGGTGTTTGTCTATCTACTCTTTGTGAAGAAACACGCCTACGTCACTTTTGCCATGCGCGATTTTAAATTCTCGGGAGACATTCTCAGGAAAATCTTCACGATTGGCATGCCTGCATCTTTCTCTATGGTAATCATGTCGCTGGGAGGGGGGACGTTTAATCGAATCCTGGTCTCCTTTACCAGTGATGCTGTGGCGGCGTTTCAGGTTGGCGGTCGGGTAGAACATGCAGTTTTTGTCCCTTTTATTTCCATCGCCACCGCTCTGGTAACCCTTACAGGTATGTTTTACGGTGCAAAGCGGTTAGATCTGGTGCGTCAAATCATCAGGTACGGCATGAGCAGAGCGGCGATTATAGGCGCGGTATTTGCACTCTTTTTCTTTTTACTGGCGCCTGTGATTATGGATGTCTTTACAGATAGTGATAGTATTGTGCAGTTAGGCGCACACTATCTGAGAATCATCGTCTTCTCCTACCCCTTCATTCCCATCACCATGATCAGTGGCCGAGTACTTCAGGGGTTGGGATACGGAATGCCGCTGTTTGTCATCACCTTCCTGAGAGTAATTCTTTTGAGTTTTTCGCTGGCAGTGTTTTTTGTGTTTGTTCTCAACAAAGGAGTGGAATGGGTCTGGATCGCTCAACTCATATCAGTTTTGATATCTGCGTTTATCGCTCTTCTGTGGCTGAGATGGGGGCTCAGGAGGGCTGAAAAGGGTGAAGTGGTTGCTGTGGAAAAACCTGATGAGATGTTAGGCAGTCAACTTCAGGAAGCTTGATGGCCAGGTTGAGTTCCTAAGTGCCAATCGTGATTCCTGCCAAAAGCCTTCAGGATACATACGGGCCGAACAACACATGTTTCGGTTGCGGCCCAAAAAACACCAAGGGATTGCAGATCAAGAGTTTCGTTGAAGGTAACGATGTAGTAGCGGAGTGGACGGCTGAGCTCCACCACGAGGCGTGGCCCGGCATCCTCAATGGCGGCATCATAGGCACCCTTCTTGACTGTCACTCCAATTGGACAGCCGCCTATCACTTGATGAAACAGGCCGGGAGTGAGACCGTGCCGGCAACAGTCACCGCTGACTACTCTATCAAGCTGACGCGACCGACACCCACAGACGGCTCGATCCGTCTTGTGGCACGCGTGGTGGATGCGACCGAAGACAGGGCCACGACCGAGGCTGAACTGTTGGCTGACGGTGAGGTGTGCGCCACGTGCCGTGGAACCTTCGTGGCGGTAAAGCCGGGGCATCCCGC
>JASLRT010000006.1 GCA_030743815.1 Candidatus Neomarinimicrobiota bacterium
TCATGGATAACGCGGAAGCGGTGAGAGAGAGAGCATTCGGCATATTTTACGGCCATACCAAAGAGGGCCGTGACCCACATCCAGAACAGGGCTCCCGGTCCGCCGAGACGAACAGCCAGCGCCACTCCGGCGATGTTGCCGATACCGATGGTGGAGGAGAGTGCCGCGGAGAGAGCTTGAAAATGGGTAACGTCACCTTCGTCCTCCGGATTGTCGTACTTGCCCCCTACGACGTCGAAACTGTGCTTCAGATGGCGAATCTGAATCCATCTCAGGCTGAAGGTGATGAACATTCCCGAGCCAAGAAGGATAAAGATTAGCGGCAGTGATATCCAGCCGCTCAGAGTTGCTGTCCATTGATTCAGAAGTTCTCCAAGGTTTCCTAACATATTGTTGTCTCCACGTTATCAAGCTTTGATGATGAGACGAGTCTACTTCTTATACAATTGGCGAGGAGTTTACGATGGCGAGAGGATTATGGCAAACGGGAAAGGGACATAGAGTTGAGAGCTCGGGAAAGCTTGGAAGCTTACCGCTTTCAGTTTCAAGCTCTATTTCGTGTCTTGGTGCCTTAGCAGCGTTCCGGTAAATTCGCCCGTATGAAAACCGAATTCATTCGCAACTTCTGCATCATAGCTCACATCGACCACGGTAAGTCGACGTTGGCCGACCGCCTGCTGGAGATGACGCACACCCTCGCCAAGCGAGACATGAAGGATCAAGTTCTCGATGATATGGAACTGGAGCGGGAACGCGGCATCACCATCAAGAGCCATCCCATTCAGATGCACGTTAATCACAGCGATGGGAATGAGTACATTTTTAATCTTATAGATACTCCCGGACATGTGGATTTCTCCTACGAAGTTTCCCGCTCCCTGGCGGCCTGTGAAGGCGCAATCCTTCTGGTGGATGCCGCCCAGGGGGTAGAAGCTCAGACTGTGAGTCACGCCTACGTGGCGCTGGAAAACGAACTGGAGATCATTCCTGTCCTCAACAAAGTTGATCTTCCCACGGCGCGTCCGCAAGAGGTCTCGCAGCAGGTGATGGATCTCATCGGCTGTTCCGAGGAGGAGATCCTGACGCTCAGCGCCAAGACGGGACAGGGAGTGGAAACTCTTTTTCGTGCTGTAATCAAAAAGATCCCGCCGCCAGCTGACCATTCAAATAAACCTGTTCGTGCCCTGGTATTCGATTCGGCCTTCGATTCATATCGCGGAGCGATTCCCTACATACGGTTGTTCGATGGCATCATCGAACCGGGAATGACGGCCCAGTTCATGTCAACGGGTCGACAGCACGAAATCACGGAGGTAGGCCACTTTATTCTCAAACGGATGAAGGCCGAGCGGTTGCAGTCCGGCGATGTGGGCTATGTGGTGGCCGGCGTGAAAGATGTTAAGGAGCTGAAAGTTGGAGATACAATTACCACAAAGGAGAATGGGGCTTCGGAAGCACTTGCCGGCTACGAGGAGATGAAGCCGATGATTTTCTCAGGTCTCTTCCCGGTGGTGAACGATGACTACGAACGGCTGCGTGATTCTATCGAAAAACTGAGGCTCAATGATGCATCTCTGGT
The DNA here is from genome assembly GCA_030743815.1 of Candidatus Neomarinimicrobiota bacterium. Classification (NCBI taxonomy): domain Bacteria; kingdom Pseudomonadati; phylum Fidelibacterota; species Fidelibacterota bacterium. Next base: position 1,580 of record JASLRT010000006.1, read on the forward strand.
TTATGAACCGGAGACCTCCACTGCGCTGGGGTTTGGTTTTCGCTGCGGATTTCTAGGACTCCTGCATATGGATATTGTTCGCGAACGGCTTGAGCGAGAGTTCGATCTCAACCTCATTACCACGGTTCCTAACGTCAGATATCAGGTGGTGCTAAGAGGAGGAGAAATCGTCGAAATTGATAATCCCACCACGCTGCCGCCTGCTGGCGAGATCGACGAGATTCGTGAGCCTTACGTGGCGGCAGAGATTATTACACCGTCGGAATACGTCGGTGCTCTTATGAAGCTGTGCCAGGGAAAGCGCGGGAGTTATCTCAATACGCATTACTTCTCCAAGACGCGCGTCCAGCTGAAGTACGATCTCCCGCTGGCGGAAATCGTCTTTGATTTCTATGACAAGCTCAAGTCAGTCTCCCGCGGCTACGCCTCGTTTGACTACGAGCATAGCGGATTCCGGGCCAGCCCATTGCAGAAGCTTGATATCCTCATCGGCGGCGAAGTGGTGGACGCCCTCTCTTCAATCACAAACCGGGAGACAGCATACCAGAAAGGCCGGGATCTGTGCCAACGTCTCCGTGAAGTGATACCGCGGCAGATGTTTGAAGTGGTAATCCAGGCATCTATCGGTTCCAAGATCATCGCCCGCGAGACGGTTCGACCTTTCCGGAAGCAGGTGACGGCTAAGTGTTATGGCGGCGATATAACACGCAAGCGCAAGCTGTGGGAGAAGCAGAAAGCCGGCAAGAAGCGGATGAAACAGATCGGCAGGGTAGAGGTGCCGCAAGAGGCGTTTCTGGCTCTCTTTCAGGTTGAACAGAAAAAGTGATATTTTTTTTCACTGAAACAGCATACAGAACCACAACTCTCTTTGGATACTCTCTCCTCGTTATGTTAACCTGCCCCCGTGATGATTGATTATGCAGAATAATACCAGCTACTGGACTCTTTCCCGCTCACCATACTACAGCTTTATTTTTACACTGCCCCTTTTTGCTGTCTACGAGGTCATGGTTCTTTTCTTGAGCCGTGACCAGGTGGCTACTCTGCGCAACGGCGCCGACGTCCTCATGAGACAGTTTCTGGCACTGTTTGGCGCGTGGGGTGCGTACGTTCTCAGCGTAGCGTTCATCATCGGGTTTATGGTTGTTTTTCTTTTCCAAAAGAAGAATTGGAGCATCACTGCTGTCCGTGGCGAGTACCTGCTGCAGATGCTGCTGGAGGGGACCCTTTGGGGAGTGTTGCTTTATGTTGTGATGAAATACTCTCCCGTTTTACTCATGTTTCCGTCCGGTAAGATGCTTTCACAGCAGATCGTCCTCTCCATCGGTGCCGGGCTGTACGAAGAGTTTGTCTTTCGCGTGTTCGCCATCGCCCTTATTTCACAGATCCTTAAATTCATTTTCCTCTGGAAAAAAGTGTGGCGTATTCTGGCAGCCATCTTTATTTCCGCTTGTCTCTTCTCAGGATTTCATTTCGTCGGTGCCTTTGGCGAACCGTTCAACCTGATGCTATTCTTTTATCGACTATTCGCTGGTGTTTTGCTCGGTTCACTTTATGTGACGCGGGGATTTGGGATCACCGCTTACGCCCACATGGTTTATGATTTTGTAGTAGTTTTTAATTTGACGATAAGATGAATCTTTACCTCTGAGTAGCACTATGGTAACAAGAGCAGCGGCTGTGGCGGGAATGTTCTATCCCGACAATCTTGACGTCTTGTCCCGTCAGATAGAAACATACCTCAGTGAAGTACCGGAACATGATGGACCCGCTCCCGTGGGGATCATCGTGCCGCACGCCGGTTATATCTATTCCGGTCCGGTAGCTGCCAGTGCCTACGCATGCCTTCGAGGATGCTCCTTCCACAAGGTCGCCGTCTTTGCACCCAGTCACTTTGATGCCTTTGAGGGACTCTCCATCTATTCAGGTGATGCCATGTACACACCGTTGGGGGAAGTAGAGGTGGCGGTGGAAGAAAGAGAACGGCTTTGCCAAGAGCACGGCGCCGTCAGCTCAGACCTCGGCCACGGAAGCGAACACGCACTGGAGGTACAACTACCGTTCCTACAGAAGGTTCTCGAGCCGGGGTGGCAGCTCATCCCCATCGTTATGGGCCTCCAGAATCGGGAAACGGCGAAGCAGGCGACGGCAATTATTAGGGAATATTTGCAGTCACAAATTCTTGTGGTCATCTCTTCCGATCTGTCACATTACTATCCCTACAATACGGCAAAGCGGATAGACGGTCGCTTCTGTAAAATGATAGAATCGGGTAACCTGGATGAATTGTGGACTGCTTCCAGAAAACGCGAAGTGGAGGCGTGTGGCTTTGGTTCGGTCTTCGCCTTACTCTCAGTGGTGAAGGAGCGTAACAATATAGTGATTGAGATTCTCGATTATAGGAACTCGGGGGATACCGCCGGTTCAAAGGATCAAGTGGTGGGCTATTGTGCTGCAGGGGTGTTTGAAAGATCGTGATGCATTACTCAGTGGTGACAGAAAGCGCATATTGTTCAATGGAACTTTACCACCCCTTTTCGGTTGATTATCCGTAGAGGTCTCTCTAAACTCGAGACCTTGGAGCAATGATTAGAAACGCATTATCTTTTGTCTTTTTAGCGGGTTTTCTTGCGGCGCAATCCGTAGCCGAGACACCATTCGAAAATTTTGTTGTTGCCGTCTGGCCTGAATATGACCATCCCGGCGTCCTTGTAATCTGTACAGGGACTGTAAAAAGTGACAGGTTACCTCTGACACTGGAGGTTCGTGTGCCCGATGAAACCACAGTCGTCATGGCAGTGGGACAGAGCGATACGGTGAGTGACTTGAGCCCCGTTGATCTTGTGCAGAGAGCTGGTGGTCAATGGGTCGATCTAACTGTGGTGCGCAACAGTTTTCAGCTAGAATACTACTTCAATCCGTTTACTGCATCAGAAAATCGCCAAGTGAAGATCACACTGCAACTCAATCAACCCCTTGCCGATTATCACATCGCCATTCAGCACCCTCTTGCCGCCCAGGGATTTACCTTTTCCGAGAAGGAGATGGAGACGTTTTCCGACGAACACGTGACGTACTCCCGCACACATCTCCCGTCTCTTGCGGCGGGATCCGCGAAAGAGATATCCTTTTCCTATCGCAATCCTTCAGGAAGACTCAGTGTCGCTCTCTTACAGGAGATGCTGGGGGGTGACCAATCGTCTCCTTCCGCGACAAGCGGCGGCCGGGAAAAGATATCACGCTTTCGCCTCCCTACTTATGAACCGCTCACCGTATTAGGACTGCTCGCGGTCGCTGTCGGATTCCTTTTCTGGCGATCCAATTCAAAATCGACACCTCCTTCGACCGGTGATGCGCAGAAGAAATTCTGTCATCAGTGTGGTACTAAGGTCAAGGAAAGTGATCGGTTTTGTTCAGGATGCGGTAGTAAGTTGCCGTGAGACCTTTCCTTTTCGAAATCGGTCCCCTCAAAATTCCGTCCTACGGATTCATGCTTGCTACGGCGTTCCTGATCGATTACTATCTTTTGCACAAAGATCTGAAGAGGAGAGGACGCAATCCCGAACTTGCCGGGGATCTCGTGTTCTGGGCTGCCATCGGCGGTATTGTCGGCTCAAAGATCTACTACATGATAGAGAATCATCGCGCTTTTGCCTACGATCCGCTCGGCATGATCTTCAGCGGTTCCGGTCTCGTCTTCCTGGGCGGACTGGCGGGAGGGATGCTGGCGGTTACTCTGCTCCTTAGAAAGAAAAATCTGCCGTGGCTAGAGTTTGCCGATATTGTGGCGCCGCTGTTGATTCTCGGTTATGCCGTCGGCCGCATCGGGTGCTTCATGGTGGGAGATGATTACGGTGTCGCCAGCAGTCTGCCGTGGGCTATGACTTTTCCAAAAGGGAGTCCACCTACCACGATTCCCGTCCATCCAACACAACTCTATGAGACATTGGCGGGTCTCGGAATCTTTGCACTGTTATGGAATCTGAGAACGAAGATTCAAACTGTTGGAATACTCTTTTCCATCTATCTCATTCTTGCTGGAACGGAACGCTTCCTCATCGAATTCATCAGAACAACCAACAAGTACCTGTTTGGCCTGTCTGGCGCACAACTTATCTCAATCATTTTGTTCCTCACGGGTAGTTATCTCATCTTTAGATTCAGTTCAAAGCATGACCAAGAACCAGCCGTCAAGGCGGAGGCCTGACACCTCTTTGTCAGGTCAGATCGGCATAGTCTCAACAACAGTTACGCTGCTACTTTTTCTGACTTCTGCGGTGCCGCAGGTTGTCCGCACGCCGTGGCAGGCGTTGCCTCTGCCTGAAGATTTAAGAAACAAAAATTTTGTACCACATCAGTTGGCCGTTAACCAGTTTGGCGATCTTTATCTGGTGGATGATGAAAACTACTGGCTCGCCCGGATTCCGGGTGATGGTTCGACACCGCGTCTTGCCGGCGGCTGGGGTGATGAGGATGACAAGTTTGCACATGCCACCGATATTAAAGCTGCTCCGGGGCTGGATGTCATCCTCTCCGACCACGCGTCACACAGGTTGCTGCGCTTTGACAGAAAACTGAACTTCATAGATGATCTTCGGTTAAACTCATCCCGGCGTCATCTTACTCTTGAGTATCCCTATAAAATCGGTAAGAATCGGTGGGAGGAAGTGATCATAGCAAGTTCTGCTGCAAGTGAATTGCACAGTCTCTCCGCTAGGGCGGAAATTATTACAGTTATCGGTGATGCTGCCTACGGTGAGGACAGACTTGTTGATGTGACTGACATTGCGGTCAACACTTTAGGAGAGATTGCTGTGGTAGATCGGGGAACAGACCTCCTCTCCATTTTTTCGCGCGAAGGTAGTCAGCTATACAGAGTTGCTATTGATGAGCAACACAATCCTAGCGTCAGCAGTTGGAACGGAAACTGGCTTCTGACGGAACAGTCAGGCAAAGGCTGGATTGTCACCGCAGAATCTCGAGCATTGTACCCCGTTTTGCAACAAGCTAAAAAGGAGCGGCAGATCACCGTTGCCGATGTGGATATTCGTGGTGACACAATCTACGTCATCGATGAATTATCAGGGGAGATCCTTACCGCAAGGCTGAGATACCTTGAGTAAGCTGACCAGAATATTTTTACTTTTGATTACGCTGACAGCGGGAAAGGCGGAAGACGATTCCGTCGCTGTAATGGTTGTCGCCGATACGCTTGCGGTACAGCACGATGATTCTGTCATCACCCTCAGTCACGGCTTTGTGATCCGAGGATCCGAAAGACTATTTATAGGTGATAGACCCATTCACGATTATGAGTTGGAGACGGTGAGCGGAAAAGTTCGTCTTCATAGCCTTCCTTCGTCGCCGACCACTCTTATTATTCATTATCAGACGCTCGCTTCGACGATTCAGACCGTATACAAGCCGCCTATCGATTCGCTGCCCAGACTGGAAGAGATTGCGCAAAAGCCGGCCTTGCCGATAAAAGCACCTCAACTGCCGCAATTCTCTTCCGGTGATCTGCCGCTGGTAACTGACGGTTCACTCTTTAGAGGTATATCGCTTTCGCCTGCCAGTGGCGCGTCCCTTACCGGGGGACTAAACTTCAGCCTGCAGGGTAAGATCACGGAAGATATGACCATCGCTGGTTCACTGTCCGATCAGAATTCTCCCATCCAGCCCGAAGGCAACACCCAGGCGCTGGAAGAAATAGATAAAGTATACCTAGAAGTAAAGCACCCTTTTGCTGATATAACAGCTGGTGACATAGATATGGATATCAGTGCTGGGAACTTTCTGACCATGTCCAGAAGGCTTCAGGGTCTAAAGGTCAAGATGGGTGGTGACGACTCAAAGGTTATGACTACAATTGGCACTTCTAGCGCGAAATTTCATAGAATAGAGTTAATGGGCGAAGATCAGAATCAAGGGCCCTATTTGCTCTATTCGGACAATGGAACCAGAGGAATCATTGTCATGGCTGGTTCGGAAAAGGTATGGATAGACGGGAAGCGTCTGGAGAGAGGAGACAATAACGATTATACGGTGGACTACTCTCAGGGCGAGATCACCTTCACGCCGCGCCGCGTAATAGAATCCAGCAGCCGCATTTACGTTGAGTACGAATACTCAGATTTTGTATACACGCGGCAGATGTCGGCGGTATCTGCAGTAAATCTCTTCTCTGATGGGAAGTCCCGTGCTTCCGTGAACTGGGTTAGGGAGGGGGATGACCTCGATTCGCGGCTCGCCATTGCCGCCGGGCAGGATAGTCACAATCTTCTTGAACTGAGTGGCGATGACGGTATAATGAGATCTACTGCCGTCATCGATTCAGTCGGGCATTACATCCGGGAACCCGCTACAGACGCCGACCCAGATTCTGTCTTTATTTACATATATAACGACGAAAAGTTGGAGAACGAGGTAACCTATCGTGTCTCCTTCCATAATATGGGGCCAGCCGGAATGTACGCGCGCCGTGTCGATAGTGAAGGAGTAGTCTTCTATGAATATGTGCCTCAGAGTGAAAGAGAGGAAATATCAGACCTTTACGTCCCGTGGCGTCCTGTGGCGTCTCCGGAGCTTCATCAGGTGGCTACGTTGGACACAAAAATATATCTCTCCGACTCGACCATAGTCTCAGGTGAACTGGCATCATCCGTACTGGACAGGAATCTCTACTCGTCCCTCGATGACAATGATAACTCGGGCTACGCCGGACAAATGTCCCTCTCGCATTCTCAGGATCTTCCGGGCAATTGGGGTGATCTCAAATTGTCAGGTCTTATTCAGCGACGCGGTGAAGAGTTCGCATCCCTGCAGCGTGATGAACGGGTGGAATTCTCCCGCGAGTGGAATCTCGACAAGGCTACACAATCCTACGCCCAGACGGATGGTCTGGGGCGTAACTTGACTTCATTTCAGATGGGTCATCGTCTCGGTAAAGTCTTGAACAGCACTGTATCCTATGGTGTCTATGACGATTTGTTCCAAAAGGCGCATCGCTGGCATGGTTCCGCATCTATTTCGTCGCCCTTTATTCCACAACTAAGTGTCTCATTTACTCAAGCTGACAGAGTGGTAAATGCTGGTACGGCTTTCAAGATTGTTAATCCTTTCCAACCAGGTAGGTCCAGTTGGCGCAGGCAGAGGATGACAGCGCGATTCCTTCCGGGCGAAATCCATCCGTACCTGCGCTATGATAGCGAGGCGAGTACGGCAGAGTTCCAGTTTTCTGAAGCAGAGGCGGGTGTAGCGCTGGGTGGCAAACTGTTCCGGGGAGATGTGGGATTGGTTCGCCGTGACGATGTAGCACACGCAACATCAGGCGAATGGCAGTGGGAAAGCACCGGCTGGCTCGGTCACCTCGATATGCGGGCTAGATTACCTTCCGGTTACAGATTCAACCTGGTGTTGAGACAGCGGCTGAAATCGTTTGCCGACAATCGCGACGACCTCAACTACGGGCTAGCAAGAGGATCGTTTGGCTACAATCCCCGCAGGAGTATCGTCTCGGGAAAACTCGATTTCAAACTGGAGCAGTCACTATTTGAAGAGAAGGTAGCCGTCTACGACTTGGTAGGAGAGGGGAGGGGCGATTACCGCTATGATAGCGATTATGCTGCCTATTTTCTCGATACGAACGGCAACTTCAGGCTTCTGCATCTGCCGTCTGGCAAGAAGACGCCGTCCACTCACCTGGCTACTGGCGTCCGATTCGCCTTCGACTTTCGCAGGTCTGATCGTTTGCGACTGCGTCCGTTCACGTGGAGATTTCTCGGTAGCAGTGATATTCAGAGTTCCGACTCAAGATTCGCTTATATGGTGGGACCATCCATGTCAGCGAGCGGCTTGCATCGCGCAAGGATCATTCTGCGTCAGGATCTGAATTATGCTCCCAGGGAAAAGAGGAGAAGAGTGCGCCTGACCTCCAACTATCGCACGGAGGTTGTGGGAAAATCATTTCAGGAGTCGTTCGAACGGGTGAGTCTGTCGCACGCCTTATCCGCGGAAGAGCCGTTATTAAACTCCATCACCGGTGTGGTAAATGTTGACAGACACGACAAGGTCCTCAATTCAGCAATCACTTCACGTAACCGAAACGCCCGTGGGTGGAACCTCGATACAGGTCTTAGGTGGCGTTCCACAGAAGTTCTGGAACTGGGCGGCGATATTTACCTAGGAAGCGATAGTGGCTCGAACAGTTTCGAGGACTTTACTGTTTTCCTTCGCGGTGCCGGGATGCACGCCCTGTTTTTTCGTAAAGCGGGAGGCCGCATCGAAGGGTCAGCAGACTACTTCAGGGTCACATCCGCAGAACAGTTGAGCGCCTCTCTTCCGCCAGAGGCGGTACGGGGGATGCAAGTAGGTAATAACCTGCGATCTTCCGTCACAGCCCTGCTCTTCTTCAGGGAAGGGATCTCTGCCAGCGCCAACTTCAACTATATTGCGAATCAAATCCATGATGGACTTTTGACAGTAACGGGAGAAATTCGTGCCTCATTCTAAAACCGTTCTCACACTGTTGATTTTGTCGAGTCTGCTGGGTGCGCAGCCGCTTACTTCGCAGTTGCCTGTACCAGTTTCTAACTGTGATACACTCGTCATTCGGCGTAACTTTGATAATCTGCAAGAGCTGCACTCCTTCATCCAGCAGGAGCGGAAAGAATACATAGAGTCAGGTAGACTGTATTCGAGCCTGGCGCTGGCTGATTTAAAGTGGAGCGAAAGTTCTGCAGGCGCGGTCGAAGCGAAATGGCGCGTATCATCCGTTAAGTTCGCCTCAGTCGATTCGGTCGTGGTTGTGGGGCTGGGTCATCGCAATTCAAAAAAGTTTGCGCGTATTCTCCGTTTCATTAAATCGGCCCCTGCCTCGCAGATGACAGTGGACAAAGCGGACCGTTTCCTTAATGGAATTTCTTTACTAAAGATGGAGAGCGTTCCATATTATGCCAGCTATGCCAAAGAGCGCATAGCCATGGTAGTGCCGCTGAAAGAAGATTTCCACAACAGTTTTCACGGTACGCTCGGATCCCAGCCGCGCAATGACGGTACAAGACGGCTGATCGGCGAACTCAGACTCCACGCGGAGAATCTTATGGGAACAGCGTCAGCGGCGGACTTGTGGTGGTATCGCAAGGATGACCGGTCTCAGATCTTTCGCTTGAGTTACGAGGAACCATTTATCTGGAAGTTCGATTTTGGCATTAACGGCTCTTTCAGTCAAATCCTTCAGGACGGGCTTTATGTAAAACGTGAATCTGCTGTTTCGGTAACAAAGCCTTTCTCGCGCAGCGGAAAATGGTATGTCGGCGGTGAAAACAGTATAGTTACTGCATCCGAAAACGGGAAGGCTCTGGGTATGACGGATCATTCTATCAAGTCTGTAGTGCTTCAGAATGAACAAAATAGGTTTGACAGACGCTGGAATCCTTCGCAGGGGTACAGCTACTCTGTCCGCGGTCAACTGGGCGATTACTCATCGCTTGGAGAGGAGAAGGGTGTTCTCAGTCGGCTGAAATTAGAAGGAGAGGTGGTAAATCAAATTAAGAGTAAGTGGTGTCTCGCCCTGATGGGGACGGCGTCTGTTGTCCATCTGTCTTCCGCACTTCGTCTACCACTGAGTGAAAAACTGAGGTTCGGCGGCGCCTCTAGTCTGAGGGGTTACCGGGAACAACAGTTTGCCGCCGACTGGATGATCCTGAGTCAATTGGAACTGAGGTATCACACAGGTACAGCAAATAATCTCTATCTCTTTTCTGATGCGGGACTCTTCGACTCGCTGAACAACAGACTACTGTCAGCCGGCTTCGGCATTAATCAACTCACACCCGTCGGCATCCTTCGTCTGGAATACGCCCTGAACAGGAACGATTCTCCGGGCAAAGGGAAAATACATGTGCGGCTTCAGGGAGATTTCTGATGCGCACCAAGATTCTCGCAGCTTTTAAAAAACATCCTGAATATATCTTCAGAAAACGCGAACTGGCCAGGCGATTATCCGTCAAGAGAGAAGGGTATCGTAAGTTCAGTGACCAATTACAGAAACTGGAAAAAGAGGGGGTGCTGTTGCGGGTTAGAGGCGGCGGTTACCTATGGGCAGAAAAGAGTGGAAAGGTTCAAGGCAGGCTGGTGTTGAATCAGAGAGGATTTGGATTTGTACTTCAGGCAGAGAGCGATGACATCTTTATTAGCTCGAGGAATCTTGGCGGTGCTATGCACGGTGACCTGGTGAAGGTGGCCGTCTTGCCGGCAACAAGGTACCATAGGAGCGAGGGAAAGGTAGTAGAAATTGTAGAACGGGGAAGCCGTCAGTTGATTGGTGTCGCCTCCAGCGAAAATGGATTTTTTACCCTGGCCATCGAACCGGCGTCTCCTCAGAGAGGAATTCGGCTTGTGAATGCTAATGACTTTGATCTCAGGGACGGCGATGCTGTCGTTGCCCGTGTGCGTGACTGGGGTGGGGCGCGACGTCCAGTTAAAGCAAAAGTGATCCAGGTGGTCGGATCCATTTTCGAGCCGGAAGATGATATGCAGATTGTCTGCCACAAATTCGATCTTGACTCCGCATTTCCTGAAAAGGTCCTCAGGGAAAGTGAACGATTCGGGCAGAAGGATATAGAGAAAGAATTGCAAATACGCACAGATCTGAGAGATCTAGCCTGTTTCACAATCGATCCTGAGAATGCGCGTGATTTTGATGATGCAGTATCGCTTGAGAAGGATGAAGAGGGCAATCTTGTCATGGGCGTGCACATAGCCGATGTAAGTTCTTTTGTGGCGCAAGGGTCTGAGCTCGATAGGGAAGCAAGAAACAGGGGTACTTCCGTCTATTTTGCAGAGGGGACAGTCCACATGCTGCCTGAGTCGTTATCAGCGAAAATTTGTTCACTACTCCCCAATGAAGATCGGCTGGCCCTGTCGGTACTTATGACGCTCGATAAGAACAATGATGTGAAAGGCTCAGAATTCCACCGGTCAGTTATCCGAACGGCGAAACGATTCAGCTACCGGGAGGTTCAAGCCATATTTGATGGGAAACAAGAATCGAGACATGCCGCCAAACTGAAAGAGATGTATGCGACGGCGGAGACTTTGCTCCATAAGAGACACGAGGCGGGTAGCATCGATTTTGACATACCTGAACCGATCTTTCGTTTCCAGAATGGTGGCATTCCACATGAAATCCATCCCAGTGAGCGATTGGACAGTCACCGGCTGATAGAGGAATTTATGCTACTGGCTAACCGCATGGTGGCTGAGAAAGTCAGCAGGGAGATGCCTACCAAACCGTTTATTTTCAGGATTCATGACAAGCCTACAAAAGCCGATATGGAAAGGTTGCTAGATATAGTCAAAAGACTCAATCTTCTTGACAGTGCTTCCTCGAGTCAAGATTCAAAGTATATCAGGAGGCTTCTGGCAGAGGTCGAAGATTCACCATACAAGCCGCTGATTGAAAATCTGGCTCTGAGGACAATGACGAAGGCTATCTACTCAGTCGAGAACAGAGGGCATTACGGACTGGCTTTCAAGTTCTATACCCATTTTACTTCTCCCATCAGAAGGTATCCCGATCTGATGGTTCACCGGTTTCTGAAGACTCACTTCTTTAAAGTGAAAGATGTTCATGCAGTTTCTTCGTCGAACCTCAAGTCGATCGCCAAAAATGCCACCGAGACGGAAATCCGGGCCCTTGAAGCCGAGCGGGACTACATTAAGATCAAGCAAATTCGTTGGCTTTCTCAACATATTGGGGAAAAATTTGAGGGTATCATTTCTGGTGTTATTAGCAAAGGATTCTTCGTAAAACTCAAGGATGCAATGGTTGAAGGTTTCGTGAATATCGCCACTATTCCTAATGATTCATACAGCTATGACGAGACAAGATTTGTCATTATCGGAAGGCAGTGGAAAGAAGAATATCAGATTGGTCGGCAGGTAACAATCAGGGTGCAGGACGTTACGGTGGAAAAACGTCAGGCGAACTTCGAACTTGTAGTTTGATGACTGGCCGTACGCTGACAGCTATTTTTGTTCTGACCGCAATCGTTTTTGCGGTCTCTTGCTCCTACAAGCCGCGCTCGAGCGGCGCTGACAATGAGATCGTTGTTGTAATCTCTTTTGAAGACCGCCGCTTTGTGGAACCGCTGATTGACTCCATCTTTGGCCGCGTCATCTACACACCGGAGGCGGAACGTTTCTTTGATATCGTATATGTTACTCCGGAACAGTTTGAAGAGTATAAGGTCAGAACGAATATCGTTATTGCCGCGCTGTTTTCAGTTGTGGATACAACTGCAGATGTGCTGGTCAGAAACATTCTTCCTGAAAACCAGGTAGAAATGATCCGGCGCGGGGAACAGAATATCTTTGCCAAGCGGGATTTTCTAGCCAGAAATCAGGTTTTCGCAGTTCTGGCCGCTAATAGTGATAAGGAGCTGGCTAAAGCTGTTCAGATTAAAGGCAGATGGCTGTTCGATCAATTTGATTCTGGGTTTCTCGAAAGACAGGCTAAACATATGTACAAAAGGATGGAGCAGAAGGAACTGGCGGACGAATTGTGGCAGAAATACAAATGGAAGATGAGAATTCAACACGATTATGTGATGATCAAAGAGCAGCCGCAGAGGAACTTTATCTGGTTTGGCCGATCCTTTCCCTACCGCTGGCTATCAGTTCAGTGGGTGGATCATCCTGTCACAAAAGCAGTGGATAGTCAAATCGCGGCAGATATGATACATGACTATCCATCGGTCTACTACAAAACAGTAAACTTTACCCATTATTATGAAAAGATTGAGGAGACAACGTTCAAAGGCCGCAAGGCGTGGCGCGCAGAAGGGTTGTGGGAGCACAAGAAAGATATTAAAGGAGGCCCCTATGTATCATATATATTTTACGATGAGCGGACTGACAGAATATATCATATCAATTACCTGATTCATCACCCTTCGGGGAAAAAGATGTTGTCACTACGCCAGATGGACATTATGATCCGCACCTTCGCTACTGATCCAGCTTAACGACCATCGGTCATATCGCCTTTTATACAGGTTGTAGAGAGAAAGACATTATCATAAATTCCTTTAGAAAGGTCTGATCCTGACGATTGCTGAACGGATAGAAACTTATGTCGCGACGGATATTAATAACAGGAGCCTTCGGGCAGCTCGGAGAGGCTGTCATTCATGAGCTGCATCCCCACTTCGAGTTGACAGTCACGGGGCTAAACGTTCCTGAAAACTTTTCCCATAACTGTGACACAGCCACTCTCGACATCACAGACCGGACTTCAACAAGAAACTGTGTCAAGAAGATCGATCCTGATGTTGTCGTTCACTTGGCATCGCACACAAATGTAGATGGTTGCGAGCAGAACAAGGAGAAGGCATGGCAGGTGAATGTAGTAGGCACTGAGAATCTCGTCGATTCAATCAGAGAGACCTCCGCTAAGTTTATTCTCATCTCGTCTGACTACATCTTCAACGGTAAGTCAGGGCCTTACGACGAATCGGCCATCCCAGATCCAATTAACTATTATGGTAAGACAAAGCTGGCTGCCGAAAACGCTGTTCGCGGCAGTGGTAGCCACTGGGTGATTATCCGAACCATTGTTCTTTACGGTAAATCATCAAAATCGGAATCAAGTTTTGTCAACTGGGTTGTATCTTCTCTTGAGGCCAGCAAGAATATCACGGTTGTTAATGATCAGTGGGGGAATCCTACCTGGACCGGAGGATTAGCTGAGGCTATTAAAATGAGTATCATACTCGATATCCGCGGAATCTTTAATTATGGCGGTGCTGAGTATTTGACTCGTTTTGAATTTGCGCGCAAGATTGCCGAAGTATTCTCACTGGACGTATCACTCATTTCACCCACCACCACAGAAACGCTGGGACAAGCAGCTCCCCGGCCGCTCAAGAGCGGTCTTGTAACAGAAAAAGTGGAGGAAATATTGGGTCTGCGTACATATAGCACAGGATATTGCCTCAGGAAGGTCAAAGAGGGGATTGTCGTTTGAAAACGCTTATCGTCACGCCCACTTTCAACGAGCGCAAAAACATTGGTGAGCTTGTTGAAAAACTTTTCACCATTAACAGTAACTATCATATTCTCGTTGTTGATGACAGCTCTCCTGATGGGACGGCAGACCTGGTGAATGAACTAAAGAATAATTATCCCAATATTCACCTGATGTCACGTAGTGAGAAGCTGGGATTAGGCACAGCTTATATTGAGGGATTCAAGTATGCACTGGAGAAAGATTTTGATTGTGTAGTTCAGATGGATGCCGATATGTCTCACAATCCTGATGATGTTCCGCGGCTGATTGCGGCTATTGATGCCAACGATCTGGTCCTCGGCAGTCGTTACTACGACGGTGTGAATGTGGTCAACTGGCCCATCAGGCGCCTGATAATCAGTTACAGCGCAAATCTCTACTCAAGGATTGTCACCCGTCTGCCTGTAAAAGATGCAACGGGAGGCTTCAAGTGCTGGCGGAGGGAAGTCCTTAAAGCTATCGATCTTGACAGCATCAAGTCCCAGGGCTATTCGTTTCAAATCGAGATGACCTTTAGAGCGTGGTTAAAAGGCTACCGCATTAAAGAGATTCCTATTATTTTCGTGGATCGCACCGTGGGAGAGTCTAAGATGACCAAAAAAATCATGCTGGAAGCCGCAATTATGATCTTTAGACTACGGGTCTGGAAAATCTTTGGCTGGCATAAGTAATTGAGACAGTGACCGAATCGAACGCTATAATCTCTGTTATAATTGTTAACTATAACGTTAAGGATTATCTCGCCAACTGCATCTCTTCGCTATTGGAATCAGCTGTTGAGTCAGAGGTGGAGATAATTGTGATAGATAACAATTCTTTCGATGGTTCTGTTGAAATGCTGAACAACGAATTCTCCCAGGTGCAGGTAGTCGCGCACCGCGAAAACGTCGGCTTTGGCAAGGCGGTTAATGCGGGTATCGATCGCGCAAGAGGCGATTATGTCCTTGTCCTCAATCCGGACACCATCGTTCAGGAAGACACGCTGGCAACGCTGCTAAAGCAGATGACTGAACGGAAGAATGTGGCCATCTGCGGGCCCAAAATACTGAATGCAGACGGAACGTTGCAACTCTCTTGTAAGCGCAGTTTCCCAACACCATGGGTGGCATTTCCGAAACTGCTGGGGCTGAGTGCTCTTTTCCCAGGGAGCAAATGGGCCGGGAGGTACAATCTGACATATCTCGATCCTGATGAAGAGTATTCAGTAGAAGCTATCAGTGGATCATGTATGTTTATCAGGCGCGAATTAATTGATGAGATCGGTGTATTCGATGAGAGGTTCTTCATGTTCGGTGAAGACCTCGACCTCTGTTTCAGAGCGATGGAAGCAGGTTGGGAGATTCGATATGTCCCGGACACACAAATTGTGCATTATAAGGGAGAAAGTGTCAAGGTTGCCCCTTTTGACAGCATTCACTGGTTTTATCGGGCCATGAGTCTTTTCGTTGATAAACATTTTTCCAAGACTTCATCCCTGATTACTCGCTGGGGTCTGCGGACTGGTATCTTCTTCAGAAAATTTTCATCTGTCCTGTCGTCGTCCTTAGCCCAGTTGATTCCGGCTGTGCTTGATGTGTCATCGGTGATTACAGGTTTTCTCATTGCCATCCCTCTGCGCTTTGGTGATCTGACACCCCTCTACGAAGGCTACCTGCTGCCATTAGGGGTCTATATTGTACTCTGGTTGATTGTCGGATCGGTATTCCAGCTCTACTCACGATTCGTTCTATCTTACAATCGTGCCATACTGTCGTCAATGCTCGGTTTTTTATTCAGTGTCGCCTTTACCTATTTTTTCATCCAGTTTGCGTTTTCACGCGTTGTTCTCCTGATAGCTTCGCTGGTTATCACTTTTCTGATACCCGGCTGGCGCTTGCTGTCCCATGTATTGAAATCGCGCGGATTTTTCAGAACCCTGAAGGTAAGTCACTCTCCTATTTTTTCCAGACCGGCGCTCATTGTTGGAGCCGGCAGTGAGGGAAGAAGAATTGCCAGAAACATCGGACGCCGCCTTGATACCGGCATATATGTCGTGGGATTCACTGACAACGACTACAGCCGTTTCGCAGAATCTATGGAAGAGTCTGACAATGAGAATACGAAATGGCCGCCTTTTCTCGGAATGCTTGAATCGATCGAAAATATCGTTTCGACTAATAGGATCAGGGAACTTATTTTTTCTTCTGACGGCTTGACAAATGAAGAAATGTTGAGCGTCATGGATGGGACAAAAGATCTCAGGCTGACCTACCGTATTGTACCCAAAGACAGGGATATTCTTCTCGGTAAAGCGTCCGTGGAGGATGTAAGTAACTTCCCGTTCGTCAACATCGAGTACTCTCTTTATCACAGGCTGAATATGATTTCGAAGCGGGCGTTCGACACCGTTGTCTCCGTCTTTGCCATTGTTGTGTTCAGTCCCATCTTACTTTTCTTGCGCCTCCGCTTCCATGAATGGAAGAAGGTCGATTTCTGGGGTGTTGACGGAACCACTTTCAGCGGTCTTGTGACACCCGCTAAAAGTCGAACCTTGAGAGAATTACCGTTGCTTTTTAACATACTTTCAGGTAGTATGAGTTTCGTAGGTATCTCACTTCTCCCTGTTTCCAGTGACTTTGTGAAACTTATGTGCAAACCGGGATTGACAGGTCTTGACCGAATAAAGAAACTGAGGGTTGACTCTGAAGAGAGGTCGATATTTGAACATTACTATATGCAAAACCAGTCGATGGCTTTCGATCTCGAAATCATGATCAGGACCCTTTTTGCCCTCTGAGTAAACCGTGGCTGACTTTATCCTCGATTTCGAAAAACCGATCGTTGAGCTTGAGAATAAGATCAAGGATCTGAAAGAGATCAACTCTGAGGGCGAGGCCGATCTCGACAGCGAAATAGGGCATCTGGAAAAGAAACACGCCAAGCTCGTGAAGAAGACCTACACAAAGCTCAGCCGCTGGCAACGGGTGCAACTGGCGCGACATCCCAAACGTCCTTACTCATTTGATTACATTGAAAGAATCTCAGACAGTTTTATCGAGCTTCACGGTGATCGACACTTCGCTGACGACAAATCGGTCATTACGGGGGTCGGTCTTTTAGATGGGCGGCAAGTGGTTTTTGTTGCGCAACAAAAGGGGAAGAATACAAAGGACAATCTTTTCCGCAACTTTGGTATGTCACGTCCCGAAGGTTATCGGAAGGCGCTTCGTATCATGAAAATGTCGGCAAAATTCAGACGTCCCATCATCTGTTTCGTTGATACACCCGGTGCCTATCCTGGGATGGGTGCTGAAGAGAGAGGGCAGGCCGAGGCGATCGCCAGGAATATGATGGAAATGTCGATCTTGCCGGTGCCAATTGTTGTTGTGGTAATCGGTGAAGGGGCTAGCGGTGGAGCTCTGGGTATCGGGATGGGGGACCGTCTGCTGATGCTGGAAAATACGTGGTTTTCTGTAATCAGTCCGGAAGGGTGCGCTTCGATTATCTGGCGTGATTCCAGCAAAGCGGAAATAGCGGCTGACGCTATGAAAGTAACTGCACAGGATATGTATGATATGGGGATCTGTGACAGAATTATCACAGAGCCGCTGGGTGGAGCCCATCGTGATTATGACGGTATCGCTGAAGAGGTCAGAAAGGCGATCAATGAAGAGCTGGATGTTCTTGAACAGATTGAGCCAGAAGAGCTGGTAGAACGCCGCATAGCCAAGTACGATCGCATCGGCGTGTGGGAGGAATGATGTGATCAGCGTCGATTTTCCAGTACGGGTGATCTATGCTGATACGGACATGATGGGGCGGGTCTACTACAGCCGCTTTTATGAGTACTTTGAAGCTGCCCGGTCACATATGCTGAGGGAAATGGGGCTGCCTTACTTGGAAGTGGAGAAAAGTGGCACTTTTCTGCCGGTGCTGCAAAGCCACTGTGAACACAAAAGCTCTGCCACATTTGATGATATCCTGACCATAAGGACAATCATTCAGACTATGCCTACGGCGAGATTTAGGATTGACTACAAGGTGTTCAAGGAGGCCAAAGCGGAAATCGTTGCGGAAGGTTATACTGTTCATGCCTTCATAAATAGAGACGGTCATCCTGTAAGACCTCCGAAGATAATCTTGGACGTACTGAAGGCACACTGGAACGATGATGAGTAACGAACTACTCTTCATCATTCAGACAATTGTGGGACTTCTGTTTACACTCATAGCTTTCCGAATGGGGCGGCATTGGCTCTACGGCTATGTTGGCGTCTGTATTGTTCTGGCAAACATATTTGTCACCAAACAGATTACGCTGTTCGGCCTGGCCGCCACTGGGGGAAATGTGGTCTACGGTGCTGTTTTTCTTGCCACTGACTTGCTGGCTGAGCATTACGGAAAAAAGGCCGCTCGGGAGGCGGTCTATATCGGTTTTTTTGCCGCTGTCTTCTACACGGTCATGTCGCAACTCATTCTCTTCTTTTCGCCGAGTTCCGATGATTGGGGAGCGGCAGCAGGAATGAGCTCCATTTTTTCGGCTGCGCCCAGTATCATCATTGCAAGTCTTACAGCATACCTCGCCTCACAGCTTCACGATATCTGGGCGTTCCACTTCATCCGACAGAAGACGCAGGGACGGTTTCTGTGGCTGAGGAACAATCTCAGTACATGGGTGAGTCAGCTTATTGACTCTATCCTCTTTTCCTTCTTGGCCTTTTTGATTCTTCCACAGCTTATCTCTGATTCTACCAATGCGCTGCAATTCGGGACTGTGGTTCAGATCGTCATTTCAACTTATCTGCTAAAGATTCTAGTGGCGGCGATTGATACGCCGTTCATCTATCTGAGCTATGCTCTGAAAACGCCTCACGTCGTAGCGAAAGTGTAAATTCTGATCTACGGCTGCGTTTTACTCATAGAGCCGTTGAGCGGTAATTCCCTTGAGGTTTTCACGGAACATTGCAATATTCATCATGTTTATTAACACGTTATTTAGATTAATCTATCACTCTCTTGATCAAGGCAGATCAAAACTGAACTAGGAGATATCATGAGACCGGTTTACGCAGTAACAGGCGGCGTCAGCAAGTTCACCAAGGCCCGCCCAGACAAGACGTTTCAGGCCGTCGTCAAAGAGGCCTATGACTACGCCCTCGAGGATATAGGAATGGAGCATCCCCAGTTCATCGAGTTGGTGGACGGTTCCGTCGCGTCGTATTTCTCGGATCACTTCACTCGCCAGCTCATGGCGGGCATTATGGTGCAGGACTATCTTGGTCTCTGCCCGAAGCCAGGGCATCGCGTGGAAGGGGGCGGTGCCACGGGCGGCATCTGCTTTCAGGAGGCGTGGAAGCAAGTAGCGTCGGGATACATGGATGTCTGCATCGCCTACGGCTTTGAGACCATGAGCCACGTCAATACTTGGAAAGGAAACGAATTCATAGCCCTGGCGTCGGACGTCAGTTTCGATTATCCCGTGGGTGGTTTCTACTCGGGCTACTACGCTATGATGGTGACGCGCCATATGAAGGAGTTTGGCACCACCGTGGAGCAGATGGCACACGTCTCTGTGAAGAATCACATGAACGCTTACCACAATCCTTACGCTCAGAAGCGATTAAAGCTGACGGTGGAAGATGTGAGAGAATCTCCCATGGTGGCGTGGCCTCTCACTAGGCTCGACATCTGCGTCATGAGCGACGGCGCCGCGGCTGTCGTGCTGGCCAGCGAGGAAGGTCTGGCGAAACTGGAAAAAGCCTCCGGTCAATCAGTGCCGAAAGTAGTGGTGGGCGGCATCGGCAAGGGTACCGACGCCATGCGGATGGCTGACAGACCCCATCAGGACTTCGACGACTTCAGGAAGCGCAATCTGCTTCCCTGTGAAGACAACGACGACGACAAGGCGTACTATCGTCAGCTGTGGGACAAGGGATTCCGCTATCCGGGTATCCACTCTTTCCGTGCCGGCAGGATGGCGTCGAAAGAGGCATATGCCAATGCGGGTATCACTGATCCTCTGAAAGAGCTCGATTTTATCGAACTGCACGACGCCTATACATCCTCGGAAATCCAGACATACGAAGACATGGGACTGTGCCGTTACGGAGAGGGAGGTGATTTCGCTGAGAGCGGAAAAGCTTTCGTATCAGGAATTGACTACGGACTTGATCTTGTAGATGAGGTGCTTTGTCCGGTGAATCCCTCGGGTGGACTCATCGCCTGCGGTCATCCGGTGGGGGCAACGGGGCTTATGCAGGCGGTTTTTGCTATCTGGCAGCTCCAAGGCACCATCGGCAAGCATTTCGGCGATGACGCCCTCCAGATCAGGGACGCCCGCAAGGGAGTCATTCACAGTCACGCCGGTACCGGGACATATGTGACGGTCTCGATTCTTGAAGGGGAGGCATAGCCATGAGCGAAAAGAAGACGATTACAGTGAAGATGGCGGAAACCGACGATGGCACCGTCCTTTTCAACACACCGTTTCCCACTACACTAGATGAAGAGACGCTGGCTGCGCTGAAGCATCAACAGCCGATTATTATCAAGCAGCCGTATCAGATTGACTATATTCATTCTTTCGGTCAGGACTCGCCGTGGTTCTCCGGTCTGGCAAACAAGCACCTTCTTGGCAATCGAGATTCCGAATCGGGCTACACCTACGCCCAGCCGAGGGGACACGATATGTACTCCGGTTCAGAGACCGATTGGGTTGAGCTTCCGGCGGAAGGGAGAGTTCATGCGTTCACCGTCTGTCACTTCGGCTCAGAGGAGTTTTTGCCCGAAACGCCGTTTATCCTGGCGCTGGTGGAGTTCGATGGCGTGGACACACTCCTATTGACGCGGATACTCGGCTTGGATCCTGACGCAGCCGCCCTCGATTGGATCGGAATGGAAGTGGAAGCGAAATTCAAACGCCTGTCGAAGATGAAGCCGACGGATGTGTACTTCGTGCCGAAGGGGTGAAAATCTCAAAACTTGAAGGTTTGCCGGACCTTCAAGTTTTGAATATTTCATGAATGATTTCCGCGAAAAATCGTTCTGGCTTGAGGGGGGTGACTATTCTGCAAATCCTACATTAGATTCCTCACAATCATCTGATGTGTGTATCATTGGCGGGGGATTCACCGGCCTCTCAACCGCCTTTCATCTGAAACAGTTAGACCCCGCACTTAAAGTTATCCTTTTGGAGTCCGATGTCATCGGTTACGGCGCCAGCGGCCGCAATGGCGGCTTCGCTATGACACTCTTTGGGCTGACCCTCAGTATCACGTCGGTCTTGTTCGGGAAGGAGAAGGCGGCCCAAGCTCACCACTACATGGAACAGGCCGTCGATTTCGTTGATGAGATCGTTAAGAAACATAACATGGCTTGCGACTACGAGCGCAATGGTTTTCTCCGAGTCGCGACGACAGAAAGCTTCGTCAAACGGATCAGGCATGAGATTGACAAAGCGAATGAGTTAGGACTAGAAGGCATCTCGTGGCTGGACAAGGATGAGTTAGCGGAGCAAGTCCGCTCGCCGCTCTACTTGGGTGCATGGTGGGAGCCGAGGTGTGCCATAATCAATCCCGCAAAAATGGCTCGGGAGTGGAAGCGGATCGCCGAAGCATCCGGCGTCGCGATCCACGAAGGGACGCCAGTGGAGTCTGTGATCAGAGATGGTGCCATTACTGTCAAGACATCGAATGGTTCCGAAGTCACGTGCGAAAAGGTAGTCTTCGCCACTAACGCCTGGAGCCACTTCTTTCCCGAAATCAAAAGCAGACAGGTGCCAGCGTTCACTTATATTGTGTTGACTGAACCACTCAGCGACGAGGAATTTAACCAGATCGGCTGGCAGAACCGGCAGGGGATCGAGGACCCGCGTAACCTCGTTCACTACTACCGTCTCACGGCTGACAACCGTTTGCTCATGGGCGGCTCCGACGTAGGATTAGTTTTCGGCATGAATATGGATCGTGACAGGAACGACCGCATCTTTCAGGATCTGGAGGAAGATATTGGGGAAATCTTTCCCGTGCTGAAGGAGAAGCAAATCACTCATCGCTGGGGTGGACCCGTCTCCGTGACCCTCGATATGGCGCCGGCTATCGGTTTCATCGGCAAAGACGAGAGAGCAGTCTACAGTCTGGGCTGCATCGGTCACGGCGTTTCCATGACGCAGTACAACGGCTGGACATTGGCAGAGATGCTGCTGGAAAGGGAGTCTGAACGAACAGATGTCTTTTTCGCTGGTCGGAAGCCAATCCCGTGGCCGCCGGAGCCTCTAAGGTTCGGCCTGGTGAGCGGCATTCGGGGTTACATGCGGCTCGAGGATGCGTGGTACGAGCGGAAGATGCTGAAGGATTGATGCAGAACTGATGATTGAGGTTTGTAAGCCTACTGACTCGGAGATCGAAGAGATGAAGTCTTGGCCCATCTGGGAGTGTGAGCCGTCGCAATTCCCGTGGCAATACTCCGGGACGGAAACGTGTTATTTGCTTGAAGGTAGAGTTAAGGTGTCCACCAATGACGGGGAAGTGGAATTCGGCGCCGGCGACAAGGTTGTGTTTCCTGACGGTCTATCATGTACATGGACTGTAATTGAGAAGGTCAGAAAACACTACAATATCGAATGAACTTCTCTGCGTCGAGGTCGGAAGACCTTGATGGATATGGCATCTGATTAACGGGACATATCGAACCCGGCGTGATCTTCTCTGACTACGCTGTAGTACCAGTCACAGAGGAGTGAATCAAATCTTCAGGACTGCCGCGCCGTTGAATCTACTTTCCTTCAGGTCCCTCAGAGCCATATTGGCGTCATCCAGCGGATAGACTTCAATCTCGGTCTCGATAGGGATTTCGGTCGCCAACTGTAGCAGTTCCGCGCCGTCATCGAAAGTAGCGTTGGCCGCGGTTGTGATTGTCCGTTCACCGTATAGCAGGTCATAGGGGAATTCGGGAATGGGCGTCATGTGAATACCGGCAGACGCGACTGTACCACCCTTCCTGACACGCTTCAGTGCTTCCACCATCAGCCATCCCGCGGGAGCAAAAACGAGGCTTGCATCCAGATCAACACCAGGATCATCTTCGGCCTTTCCTGTCCAGACTGCCCCTAATTTTTCGGCGTGACACTGATGCTCCTCACTGCGAGTGAAGACGTAGACGTCGCATCCCCAGTGCCTGGCGACTTGGATCGTCACATGGGCGGAAGCGCCGAATCCGTACAGCCCCAGCTTCTGTTCTGGTTCAACGCCGCTCTGCTTCAGAGTCCGGTAGCCGATGATGCCAGCACAGAGGAGCGGGGCGGACTGCTCTGTCGGGAGGTTTTCGGGAATCCCGTAGACGAACTGCTGCGGAACAACCGCGTACTCGGCATAGCCTCCATCAACATGGAGTCCCGTGAAACGGGCTTTATCGCACAGATTCTCGCGGCTAGACTTACAGTGATTACATACTCCACAAGTGGAACTCATCCACGGAACACCGACAGAATCTCCCACGGCGAATCCCGCAACGTCGGAACCGACAGCCTCGATGGTACCTACGATCTGATGGCCGGGAACGAGGGGTAGGCGGGGTGTGTTTAAATCGCCTTCAACAATATGAAGATCGGTTCGACAAACGCCGCATACATTTACTTTAATACTGACTTCCTTTTTGCCAGGGGTGCGCAGCGGGATATCATCATTATACAGTCGATCCGTGTTGATCGACCCGGACTCGCTGAGAAGCATTGCTCTCATCAGAATGTATTCCTTCGTTGCGTAGACAAGGGAAATGTAATAAAGGCTGATGGTACCGTTCCAGTTTTTATCTGGAAAGGTGTGGATCGTCAGAAGTGTTAAAGGATCTTAATGAGAGCCTGAGGCCTTTTTGAGAGGAGGTACAAGGTCATTCAGAAATAGTACTTTCGATTATCTTCAATGTCGGCTTCACTCTTGATCTTCTGAAGCCACGATGTGATGGCCTGATTTTCCCGTTCGGAAAGCATATCCTTCTGAAGGACTGTCTTCTTCACTTCCCAATCGATACTGTCAAACTCGTCCCTGTCTTCGTGTTTAACGATAGCGTAACCCCTGGCCAGCTCAACGGGTGTTAGAATATCTCCGGGTTCTGACGTGAGCAATGCCCCGACGAGAGCTGTGCTCCTGCCGATGCCCTGAAACGTGCCGTTAAGTTTAGCCGTTACAGGTCCTACGAATTCTACCTTCTCATTGTAGCGAGCCTCTGATTCAAGTGAGGTGCCCGCGCTGATACTGCCGTAGAGAGAGTCAGCAAGCTGTTTGGCGCCAGCCATCTGCTTCTCAACCTTAAGCTGATTTGTAATCTGGTTCTTCACTTCGCTATAAGGTTGTGTACCGGCTACAATAATAGAATCGAGTCTGAATATGGCAAATGAACGGTCTGACTCCAGGATTTCGCTGACGTCACCTATTTCGCTGTCAAACGAAAAGCGGACAGGAGATAGAAAGTAACCAAATCCCGGCAAAAATGTTGTATTCTCGTTTAACGGTTGGAGGGGAGTCGCTTCTAGTGTGTTCATCTCAAGCGCTCTATTATAACCGAAATCTTCGATGTCAAAGGAAAACTGTTCAGCTTGATTACGTATATTCTCACTGGTCGTTGGACCCATTTCAACTTTCAGCAAGATGTGACTGGCAAGAACCTCTTCCTTGCCATCGGTATCCCGCTTCTCACGTACCCAGATAATGTGGAAACCGAAACTCGATTCTACAGGACCGACAATATCGCTAGCTTCTGTATTGAATGCTGCTTCTTCGAACGGTTTGACCATCTGCCCACGGCTAAACCAGCCGAGATCACCACCGCGTCCCTGACCGTTCGACCCCAGGTTTCCCGGGTCAAGAGAGTAGTCGTTTGCCAAGGCAGCAAACTCGTCTCCCGATTCAATTCTTTCGAGAATATCGGCCGCCTCCTGCATGACGAGGGCAGTGTCCTCCGCAGACGGATTTTTCTCCCACTGAACATAGCTGAGAACTCGTGATTCGTCACGATTATATAGATCAGGATTCATGAAATAATAATTCTCAATATCATCAGCTGTTGGATTGACACTTTCATCATTGAAATTATGCGAGCGGATGACCACTCCCGAGATGGTATAGTTCAGATTTCTTTTGATGTATTCAGCTTTTACTTCTTCTTCAGTAATCCTTGCACTCTCCCGGATCTGATCGAAAAGCATCTGTCGCGGAAGATAACCTCTGACGAACTCTTCTATCGGTCTCCATTCGTCTGCCTGCGGATTTTGAAGCGCTTGAATATATTTCTGGCGATCAAACAGCCCGTCCGTTTGGAAGTCTTCGATAGCCTGAATCGTGGGCGGCGGACTGTTCAGGAGATGGTAGTAGACGTCGTCATCTGTGATGGTGATGTCGTATTCTTTGATCTGTTGATCAATGAGAGTGAACTCCACCAGTTCATCCAGCAGACCGTTGCGGATCTGATCCAGTTGCCTGTCGTCGATTACTTGACCCTGTGCGCGCATCTGTTCCAGGCGATGATTCAGCTGGTAATGAAATTCTTCAGGTGCAATAATCTGACCATTAACAACCGCAATCGCTTTGCGGACATCCGTCTTGCCCAGCAATTGATTAATGATATCTGCGCCGCCCACAAGTCCACCGACCGTCATGCTGCCGAGAAACATGATCAGCAGGAACCACAGAATGAAATGCATCCTGTCGCGCATAAGATTCATCATTCCCATATTCAGTCTTCCAATCGCATTAGATTGATAAAAAAATGCGGCGAAATATAGGGAGAATAGCTACTTTTTCAAACAGTCGAAGAAGGAAATTCAAGGTTAAGGTCAGAAAAACTGAAGTTGGAGGTCAATACTTGGGACATAAAGCGTGGAATATGATGCTGTTATGTAAGTATATCAATTATTCAAATAAGCTACGTTACCGTTTTGGATTCCACTAGACGGCATTAAGGAGGTGAGATGAGACAGGTATGGATACCAAAACACGGCCTGCCAGAAGTTCTGCAGGTGAGAGATGCACCCGATCCGGAGCCGGGTAAGGGGGAAGTCCGTATTGATGTCCATTTTTCAGGTATCAATTTCGCCGATATTCTCGCCCGGATGGGTCTGTATCCCGATTCGCCCAAGGTGCCGTGTGTCATCGGCTACGAAGTGAGCGGGCTGGTTGATAAGGCAGGGGAGGGTATTGATAGTTCGTGGATTGGTAAGCGGGTGGTCAGTTTCACACGGTTTGGCGGCTATTCAAATAAGGTTATTGTAACAACCGGCCAACTGGCTGAAGTGTCGCAGGACGTATCACTGGAATCAGCCGCCGCCTTGCCTGTCAATTATGTTACTGCTTACATCATGATGATGGAACAGGCACGACTGAGCGCGGGCGAAACTGTCTTAATCCACGGCATAGGAGGCGGCGTCGGCATCGCGGTCCTGCAGTTGGCAGCAATTCTGAAAGCTGATGTGATCGGTACTGCTTCTTCAGGCAAGCACGAACGGCTACGCAAGATGGGTGCAGAAAAGCTGATAGACTATCATGATGAAGATTTTGTGAAGAGAACGATGCAGCTGACTGACGGCTGTGGAGTTGATCTTGTCCTCGACCCCATCGGCGGAAAGAACTTCTGGCGCAGCTATCAGTGCCTGCGGCCGTTGGGCAATGTCATCTTCTTCGGCTTTTCCTCCTCCGCTCCGGGAAAGAGGCGCAGCCTTGTGTCGGGCCTGAAGGCCCTTCTATCTACAAAACGCTACCACCCTGTCCGGCTCATGAACGCAAACAAGGGAGTGATGGGGTGCAATCTGGGTCACCTCTGGCGTGAGAGAGAACGGCTGAAGCGCGGAATGAATCAGCTTATGGAATGGCTGGCGGAAGGGAAGATTGCCCCGGTTGTAGATGAAATTTTCCCGTTCGATAAGGCGGCAGATGCCCATCGGTACATCCAGGACAGAAAGAACTTCGGCAAGGTTTTGCTCACTCCTCATGAAAGGTAAGCATAAGGATCTCAACAATGCCATTGTTAAATGCCGGCAATGCCCGCGGCTCGTGGAGTTTCGTGAATCGGTGGCGAAGGCGAAGCGGAAGCAGTTCATGGACTGGAACTACTGGGGCAAACCGGTTCCCGGTTATGGAGATCCCGCGGCGAAACTTATTATCATCGGACTCGCTCCAGCGGCCCACGGCGGCAATCGGACGGGAAGGGTATTCACCGGCGATAAGTCGGCGGACTTCCTTATGCGCTGTCTTTACGATGTGGGCCTGGCGAATCAGCCTAACTCAGATTCCCAGGATGATGGACTTGAACTGTTCAAAACTTACATGACGCCTGTCCTGAAGTGCGTGCCGCCGGGGGACAAGCCCAAATCTGATGAATTGAGCAACTGTTTTCCATTCTTTGAAAAGGAGTTGACTATTCTGGCGAATGCATCGTGCATGCTGGCATTGGGTAAGATTGGTTTTGACGGATGCCTGCATTACTTCAAAGAGCGATATATATTCAAGAAGAAGGATTATCCGTTTGGCCACGGCAACACATACTCGTTCGAATCCGGAATGGAGCTAGTGTCTGCTTACCATCCGAGTCCGCGGAATGTCAACACGGGCAGACTGACCTATGAGGCAATGATTGAACTGCTGGATAAGGTGAAGTTGCTCTCTAAGATTCGCTGATAGTTAGCGCTTCAAATCGCGGATGATTTCGCGACGGGCGTTCCAGCCAGGTGCGCCTGTAATTCCTCCCCCGGGATGCGTACCCGAACCGCACAGATAGAGATTCTTGACATGGGTGTGATACTGCGCCCATCCCGCCACGGGACGCATGAAGAAAATTGATCCAGCATCATTTCTCCGTGGTTGATATTGCCTTCCGTAAGTCCGATTGAAGGTTGTTCAGCTCCAAGATAAATAAATTGGATTACATTGGAACATATTTCTTGTTTTTCGTACATTAGTAAAATAAATGGGAGGTGTATAAATATGAGAGTTATTTACCGCGGTGATCTTGATGGCACTGTCTGTGCCACTATTTTGACTGATCTGGGCATGTGCGATGAGTTATTTCAGGCTCATCCAAAAGATATGCAGGATGCGAAAGTTGATGTAACGGATGAGGATATTATCTGCAATCTGCCATATCACCCAAATTGTCATATGTGGTTCGACCACCATTCAAGTGAAATATCTCGGCCTGATATGCCGTCTGATTTCAAAGGACTTGTGGATGTTGCGCCCAGTGCAGCTAATCTTGTCTATAAGTACTTTTTGCCGGAGCATCCCGAGCTGAAAAAGTACGAAGAACTTGTTCATGAGACAGATCTCTTTGACAGCGCTAATCTGACACTGGAACAGGTATCCGATCCTCAAGATACGATTCTGCTCGGTTTTCTCATCGATCCGCGAACCGGACTCGGATTACACAGGGACTTTTCTATAAGCAATTTCCAGTGGGTATCGCAAATGCCTGAACTTCTTACCGCGAAAAATGTCGATGAGATTCTTGCCATGACAGATACTAAAGAGCGGATTGAGCGTTACAACGAGATGCAAGAAGCAGCATCTGAATTCTACCTCGAAACATCTCATCTAAGTGACAATGTCATTGTTACTGACGTTCGCGGAAAGGATATTCCGGCTGCAAACCGCTTTCTCATTTATACGCTTTCCGGATTATCGCAGGGTAATATATCCGTCCGCATTGCCGATGGGAAGAAGGGTGAGTTCGACACCATTTCGGTAGCCCATTCCATCTTCGTACGCACGTCATCCATCGACAGCGGGGAGCTTTGCAAACAGTACGGCGGCGGCGGTCACAAGGGGGCTGCAACCTGCCAGCCTGTGCTGAAGGACAGCGAACGCGTCTTTCTAGAGATCATCGAGGCTTGTAAAGAGTAGACAACAAACCTGCAATAATACAATAAGCCCCTTCAGAGGGGCTTATTTGTGGAGCTGATCGGGCTCGAACCGACGACCTCTTGAATGCCATTCAAGCGCTCTCCCAACTGAGCTACAGCCCCAAATGAATCATATGCTTTTACTTCAAAGAGCGTACGCCATAGAAGAACAAAGTTAATAAACAGGCTTGGTACAAAGCAAGTTGA